>NZ_DATITZ010000208.1:0-5101 GCF_035467215.1 Thiocapsa sp.
CTTCGGATCACTCCTCGATCAGTGACCGTGCCCGTGGCCGGCGGCGGCCGGAGCGGCCGCCTCCTCGACGGGCTTCTCGACGATCAGCGTCTCGGTCGTCAGCAGCATCGCCGCGATCGAGGTCGCGTTGACCAGCGCGGAGCGGGTCACCTTGACCGGGTCGAGGACACCCTGGGCGACCAGGTTGCCGTACTCGCCGGTGGCTGCGTTGTAGCCGAAGCTGGCAGTCCCCTCGGCGACCTTGCTCATCACCACGGATGCCTCGTCGCCGGCGTTCGTGACAATCTGACGTAGCGGCTCTTCCAAGGCGCGGCGGGCGATGGCGATGCCGAGATCCTGGTCGCTGTTGGCGCCCTTCAGACCGACGACCGCGCCGATCGCACGGATCAGGGCCACGCCGCCGCCGGGGACGATGCCTTCCTCGACCGCGGCACGGGTGGCGTGCAGGGCGTCTTCCACACGCGCCTTCTTCTCCTTCATCTCCATCTCGGTTGCGGCGCCGACCTTCACGACCGCCACACCGCCGGCCAGCTTGGCCAGACGCTCCTGCAGCTTCTCGCGGTCGTAATCCGAGGTGGTGTCCTCGATCTGACTGCGGATCTGATCGCAGCGGCCTTTGATCTCGTCATGCGAGCCGGCGCCGTCGATCACGGTGGTATCTTCCTTGCCGATCTGGACGGTCTTGGCCGATCCGAGATCGTTCAGGGTCGCCTTCTCGAGCGACAAACCGACCTCTTCGGAGATCACGGTGCCGCCGGTGAGGATGGCGAGATCCTGCAGCATCGCCTTGCGACGATCGCCGAAGCCCGGCGCCTTGACCGCGCAGACCTTCAGAATACCGCGCAGATTGTTCACGACCAGGGTCGCCAGCGCCTCGCCCTCGACATCCTCGGCGACGATCAGCAGCGGCTTACCGGCCTTGGCGACGGCCTCCAGTACGGGGAGCAGGTCGCGGATGTTGGAGATCTTCTTGTCGTAGAGCAGGATGTAGGGCGCATCCAGCTCGGCCTTCTGGCTCGTCTGGTTGTTGATGAAGTAGGGCGAGAGGTAGCCACGGTCGAACTGCATGCCTTCGACCAGGTCGAGCTCGTTTTGCAGCGACTTGCCTTCCTCGACCGTGATGACGCCTTCCTTGCCGACCTTCTCCATCGCCTCGGCGATGATCTCGCCGATCGAGGCATCGGAGTTGGCGGAGATGGTTCCGACTTGGGCGATCTCTTTATTGGTCGAGCAGGGACGCGAGAGCGCCTTGAGCTCGGTCACGGACGCCTCGACGGCCTTGTCGATGCCGCGCTTGATGTCCATCGGGTTCATGCCTGCGGCGACGGCCTTGAGGCCCTCGCGGACCATCGCCTGGGCCAGCACGGTGGCAGTGGTGGTACCGTCGCCGGCGATGTCGGAGGTCTTGGAAGCGACCTCCTTGACCATCTGTGCGCCCATATTTTCGAGCTTGTCTTTGAGCTCGATCGCCTTGGCCACGGACACGCCGTCCTTGGTGACGGTCGGGGCGCCCCAGGACTTCTCGATCACGACGTTGCGGCCCTTCGGACCCAGGGTGACCTTGACTGCGTTGGCGAGGATGTCCACGCCGCGGAGCATTCGGGCACGGGCTTGCTCGCTGAAGGAAATCTGTTTTGCACTCATGGATTGCTTGCCTCGGTAAAGCGAAATGGGGGATGTGGCGGACGCGGGTGGTTGTCCGCTATTCGATGACGCCCATGATGTCGTCTTCGCGCATCACCAGCAGCTTCTCCTCGGAGAGCTTGACCTCGGTGCCTGAATACTTGCCGAACAACACGCGGTCGCCGACCTTCACATCCAGGCGGCGGACATCGCCGTTGTCGAGCAGCTTGCCGTTGCCGACAGCGATGACCTCGCCCTCGATCGGCTTCTCGGCGGCCGAGTCCGGGATCAGGATGCCGCCGGCGGAGGTGCGTTCCTCCTCCTTGCGGCGAACGACGACACGGTCATGCAAAGGACGTAGGTTCATAAACGACGTGACTCCTTGAGCGAAGAAACTGAAAGTTCGCGATCTCGACGGGCTGTTAGCACTCGGCCGGATCGAGTGCTAACAATCTAGAGAAAATTCCCGGGATGTCAAGCGCTGCTGAACCGCGTCCGGAGTCATCCGATCCGGTGTCGGTGATTTCGACCTCGGGTTTCTCAATGGCTGTCGAGGGACGCGGTTCAGAAGTATTCGGTTTTCGGCAACTTGCGGCGAGGCTTGCGGGGGCGTTGGAGGTTGCGGGATCGAGGTCGTTCTGAGCCGAGGCTTTCGGTCCGGACGCAGATCGAGGATGATGCCGCGATGGATACATCGAACACTCCCGCGCAGCTTGATACGGAGGTTTCGGTCGGGCGCGAGGCGCGTTTCGGCGGGATTGCCCGACTCTACGGGGCGGTGGAGAGTGCGCGGATCGCGGATCTGCATGTCTGCGTGGTCGGCGTGGGCGGGGTGGGATCTTGGGCGGCGGAGGCGCTCGCGCGCACCGGAGTGGGCGCCATTACCCTGATCGACGACGACACCATCGAGGCGGGCAACGTGAACCGCCAGAGCCACGCCATGACCAGCCAGCTCGATCGGGCGAAGGTCGAGGCGATGGCCGAGCGCATCCGCGACATCCATCCGCTTTGCCGATGCGAGCCAATCCGCGATTTCATCACCGATCGGACACTCGAGGCGTATCTGAGCCGCGGCTATGACGCGGTCATCGACGCGATCGACAGCATCCGTTTCAAGGCGGCGATGATTGCACACTGCAAGCTGCATAAGATCCCCATCGTCACGACCGGGGGTGCGGGCGGACGGCGCGACCCGACCGCGGTCAGGGTGGCCGATCTGACCCGCACGGAGCACGACCCCTTGGCCTCGAAGGTGCGGCGACGTTTGCGCGAGGTTTATGGCTTCCCGCGCGACCCGAAACGGCGTTTCAAGGTCGACTGCGTCTACTCGCTGGAGCAGCCGGTCTATCCGCAGGCGGATGGAAGTGTCGGCCACCAAAAACCCGGCATCAGCGGAGTCTCGCTCGACTGCCGGCTCGGCTACGGGTCGGCGAGTTTCGTGACGGCGACGTTCGGGTTTGCGGCTGTTTCGAAGGTGATCGAGATGGCGGCTAAACCGCCTCCGGAGTGAACCGCGTCGCGTCGACCTCTTGGGCATGCTGCAACGTTGCGTAGCGCATCGGCGGTTGAGGATCGCTCCTCGACGCGGTTCATTCGACGCGGTTCATAAGAGCCCTTCGCGCTTCAACTGGCTCGTCAACACCTCGATCTGCACATCAAGATCCATGATGTCGGACTCCAAGAGCTTCCGGCGCTGGTCCTGAAACACCTCCTCGATGCTCGTCAGAACACGACGGAAGTTGGCGTCGAGATCCGGCGAGGCGGCGCGTTGGTGGGTCCTTGCGTAGCCTTCGACGACACGCTGCACACCGTCGAGGTAGACGTTGAGAAATTTGCGGGCACGGCGCAGGTCACGCGGATCCTCTTCCAGCAAGGTCAGGATCTCGCGCGCGAGCGCGGCGACGCGCCGCAGCCGTTGATTGAGCTCGGGTTGTCGGATGTCGCGGCTCGATTGCTCGACTGCGGCGATCGAGCGCTCGGCTTGCGCCAGAGCGGCAAGCACCTGGTCCGTGGTGTCGAGCCCGGAGGCGGCCGTCACGCGCTTGGCTTCGCCTGGATCGCCCCCGTAGAAGAGCCGACACCCGAGCAGGGCTACGAGCCCGAAAGCGAAGGCAATGCCCGGATGGTGCCCGACACCGAGCCAGGCGGTCAGGCCGGTGCCCAAACCGATCAGGACGCTGCCGACGGCTTTGAGCGGCCACGGCATCTTGGCGACGAGACGGTGCGCATAGGCGGCTTCCGCGACCAGCCCGCGCCACAGCAACCAAGCGCCACCCAGCAACAGACCGTAACCGACGGCGTTGCCGATCATCGGCATCAAGAGCCCGCGTGCCATGGCGACGACCGCGGCAACCAAGACGGGCAGTGTCAGCAGGAACATCAAGAGACCCTTTGCCGGGCTCGGCTGATCCGGGATCGAACGCCGCTCTTCACGGCTGCCGAGGAGCTTGGCGCGGACGACCAAGATCAGGATGGCGATCGCGGCGAGGATACCGACAAGCGCAAGCACGCGGATCATGGATGCGTCTCCCGAGGCATCAGCGAGGCGGAGCGGCGTGCCGAGCGGTCTCGGCCGCGGCAGAAGCAGGAGACGAGCAGGAGACCGCCAGTGCCTGCCAGGAGGCGACGCCGACGGCGGCCAGGATCAAGAGCAGCCCCAGTACCTTGCGCGGGAAGTCGGGCATGGCGTTGGGTCGCTCCTCAAGCCTCGGCCCGTTGCCGCAGCAACTTGACCTGGAAGAGCGTGTTGCGCTCCTCCTCTTCGAGCGATGACTGGATGAAGTGGATGGTTCGCCGATAGAGCGGAATGATGTTGTACTTGAGCGCGTTGACCCGCTTCTGGGCCTTGCGTTGCTCTTCCATCAGACGGTGCAGCGCGGTTTCGACCTCGGCGAGACGGGCGAGCAGCACGCAGGCGTTGGCGAGATTCTCGCGGGTGGTGTCGAAGCTCGCGTCCGTCCCCAAGAGACCGACCGGCTTGAGCGGGATGCGCTCGCTGGTCACGGCGGGATATTCCACCCCGAGCGCGCGGCGCGGCAGGATGTCGACCGTCAGCGCCAGCTCCGAGCCGAGCGCGGCTTGATGGATCCCGCGGCTGCCCATGCGCAGATGGGTGATGCTGAGACAGCGGTAGGCCTCGGCGAGGGCCTTTTCGGACGCCTCTCGCAGCCGCCGATACTCGCCGATGCGCTCGTAGACGAGGCGCGTCAGCAGCTCGCGCTTGCGTTCGAGCAGGTCGTGGCCTTCCTCGAGAAACTTCTCCTGTTTCTTCAGTCGGAGCAGCGTGTTCTTGGTCGGCGGAACCTTGATCAGTTGTTGTGCCATCTGGACTCTCTCAACCCGAGCGAAGGGTAGCCGTCCTGGATGTGCCCGCGCTCATCCGGCGGTAAAGGTTGAATGATCGCATGATCGTCGTCTCGGATGCAGCGCTTGCTGCACGGGGATCCCAGGGCGCCGGCCTGTCGATCTCGTCGGGCCG
>NZ_DATITZ010000209.1:0-26358 GCF_035467215.1 Thiocapsa sp.
GATCCCCGGATCCGCATTGCCCGTCTGCCGACCCGTTATCCGATGGGGTCCGAGAAACATCTGGTGCAGGCGCTGACCGGTCGCGAGACCCCCGCGCGCGGACTGACCGCGGACATCGGCGTGGTCGTGCACAACGGCGCCACCGCCTTTGCGGTCCACGAGGCGCTGCGTTTCGGGCGGCCGCTCGTCTCGCGCGTGGTGACCGTCAGCGGCGCCGCCATCTCCCGGCCGCGCAACCTCCGGGTGCCGCTGGGTGCGCGGGTTCAGGATCTGCTCGACTATTGCGGCGGTTTCACCGAAGAGCCGGCCGAGCTGATCAGCGGCGGTCCAATGATGGGGCAGCCCCTGCCGAGCACCCGTGTGCCGATGGTCAAGGGCAGCAACGGCGTGCTGGCACTGACCGCGCGGGAGGTCGACCGGCGCGAGCCCATGCCCTGTATTCGGTGTGCGACCTGTGTTCAAGCCTGCCCCTGCGGGCTGATGCCGCTGGAGATGGCTGCGCACACCCGCGCCGGAGACCTCGAGGGCGCCGTCGGCCTGGGCTTGATGGACTGTATCGGTTGCGGCTCCTGCGCCTATGTCTGCCCGGCCCACATCCCGTTGGTGCAGTACTTCAACTATGCCAAGGGCGAGATGGCAGCGCGCGGGCGTGCCAAGCAGAAGCTGACCGAGACCAAACGACTCGCCGAGCAGCGCACGGCCCGGATGGAGGCGATCAAGCAGGCCAAGCGCGAGGCCATGGCAAAACGTAAACGCGAGGCCGCGGCACAGAAGGCAATCTCGGAGTCCACCCAGGCGTCCGGGGCCGAGCAACCAGCGGCCGCCGCGGAGGCCTGAGATGCAGATCGAGACCCCGGCAGCACTCGCAGGCCCCTACGCCCACGCCCGCACCAGCATTCAGCGCACCATGGGGCTGGTGATGCTGGCGCTCTTGCCGGCGACACTCTTCGGTTTCTGGCAATTCGGCTGGCCGGCGATCTTTCTCTTCTTCGCCACACTGGGCACCGCGGTCCTTGCCGAGGCGGTCTGCCTGCGGATCGCGGGCAAGCCGCAACGTCCATACCTGCTCGACGGCTCGGCCATGCTGGCCGGCTGGATCCTGGCGGTGAGTCTGCCGCCCTGGGCACCCTGGTGGATAGGTGCGATCGGCGCCCTGCTGGCCATCGTGGTCGCCAAGCAGGTCTTCGGCGGCCTCGGTCAGAACCTCTTCAATCCGGCCATGGTGGCGCGGGTGGCCCTCTTGATCTCCTTTCCCTTGGAGATGACCAACTATGTCCAGCCCATGCCGCTGTTTTCCGCCGATGCGCCGGGATTCCTGCAGAGCGTGGGGATCAGTCTAGGCCGGCCAGGTTTCGATGCCGTCAGCGGCGCGACCCTGTTGAGCCATGTGCGCACCGAGCTCAGCCAGGGCCTCACCCTGACCGAGATTCTCCCCGACATGGGTTACCTCTTCTCCGGTGCCGTCGGAACCATCGCCGGCAGCATGGGCGAAACCTCGGCCCTGCTGATCCTGCTCGGGGGGCTCTTTCTGCTGGCCAAGCGGGTCATCACCTGGCACACGCCGGTGGCCGTGATCGGCAGCCTCGCGATCCTCGCGACCCTGATGAATCTTTATGACCCGGAGCACTATGCCGGCGCCCTCTATCACATCGTCTCGGGCGCGACGCTGCTGGTGGCCTTCTTCATTGCGACCGACCCGGTGACCTCGCCCGTCTCCAAGATGGGTCAGATCGTCTTCGGGGCCGGCTGCGGCGTCCTGGTCTATGTCATTCGGACCTGGGCCGGCTATCCGGAAGGTGTCGCCTTCGCCATCCTGCTCATGAACGCCTGCACCCCCATGATCGACCACTATATCCGTCCACGGGTCTACGGACGCGATCGCCGGGGCACGCCGATCGAATACGCGGACAACGCCGAGATGCGCAAATGACAGCCGTGGCCGAACCCAGCTATCGCAAACGCATCGGCTACCAGGCCGGTCTGCTCGGCGGTTTCACCCTGATCGCCGCGGCCCTCCTGGTGATGGCCGATATCGCCACGCGCGACACCATCGCACTACGCAAGGCCGAGGACCTCAAGGCGTCGCTGGCGGAGGTGATCCCGCCCGCGATCCACGGCAACGATCTGCTGGCCGATCCACTGACGCTCGAGGGTCCGGACGGGTTGCCCCTGACGGTCTACCGCGCACGACAAGGACTTCAGGTCACCGGGGTCGCCTATCGGGTGAGCGGTGTCGGCTATGCGGGCCCGATCGAGCTGCTGCTGGGGCTGGATGCCGCCGGAACTGTCCTGGGGACGCGCGTCCTCTCGCATGCGGAGACGCCCGGGCTCGGCGACAAGATGGAGGTCGCCAAAGGGGACTGGATCCTGGGCTTCGACGGCTTGAGGCTCGGCAATCCGCCGGCCGAGCGTTGGGCGGTGAAGAAGGACGGCGGGGATTTCGACCAGTTTACCGGGGCCACCATCACCCCTCGCGGAATCCTCGCCGCCCTGCGGAGCGGGTTGGAGTTCTTCGAGAAGCACCGCGACGACCTGACCGCCTCCGCGGTCCTCCAGGTCGACAGCCCCGACGCGGCGCGCGCCGCACCGACCCAGCCGGGATCCTAGCCCTGCAGCACCTTAGCGGGACATTCCGCGAGATCATGGTACCGAGGCTCAGATGAACACAGCGACAGACACCAAGGATCGAACCCAGTGGGGCAAGATCGCCCGAGACGGCTTCTGGGACAACAACGTCATCCTGGCCCAATCGCTCGCCCTCTGCCCGCTGCTTGCGGTCACCGGGACGGCGACCAACGGCCTCGGCATGGGATTGGCGACCACAGCGGTGCTGGTGGCGTCCGGGCTGATGATCTCCTTGTTGCGTGGACTCATCACGCCCGACGTGCGTATCCCGGTCTTCGTCCTCATCATCGCGGTTCTGGTGACCTTGGTGGACCTCGGGCTCAACGCCTGGCTTCATGATCTGCACAAGGTCCTGGGGCTCTTCATCCCCTTGATCGTCACCAACTGCGCGATCCTGGGGCGCGCCGAGTCCTTCGCCTCGCGCAACCGGGTCATGCCCGCCGCCTTCGACGGGCTCATGATGGGGGTGGGCTTCACCTTCGCCCTGGTGCTGCTCGGCGCGATCCGCGAGATCATCGGCAGCGGCACCCTCTTCGCCAATGCGGCCTCGCTGCTCGGCGAGGGCATGGCGTTCCTGGAGCTCACCTTGATCCCGGACTACCGAGGTTTCCTGCTCGCGATCCTGCCGCCGGGTGGGTTCCTTGCGCTGGGTTTCCTGCTCGCCGGAAAACGTATGCTCGATACCAGGATCGCAGCGGCCAAGCGGACCCGGGCCGCGGCCGGCGCGGTCGCCTGAAGCTGATCCGACCGCGTTCCGGCTCGCAGAGAACGCGCGTCTTCTATTTGAACGATCGAGGATTCGAGCCATGCACGTCGGTGTCGCCTACGCGGACAAATTCAAGCAGACCTGGCTCAAGCTCGACGTCCCGGACGGGAGCACCGCGCGCGAGGCGATCGAGCGTTCCGGGCTGCTGGACCAGTTTCCCGAGATCGATCTGGCGGAGAACAAGGTCGGCATCTTCGGTCGGCTGATCAAGCTCGAAACCCGTCTCAGCGACGGCGATCGGGTGGAGATCTATCGGCCCATCACCGCCGATCCGGAGACCGTCGAGCGACGCGATCAGGGGGAGACGGCGGAGACTGAATGACACCGATGTTCGGACATCGAAACGGTGTTTTCTGAGATCCCACGCCGGGTGGCTGCTCAGCCGCCGCCGGCAAGTCGTCGATAGAGATCCAGATACTGGTCCAGGACGGCAGCGCGGCTGAAGTCGCGCAGCACTCGGGCATGGCCGCGCTCGGCGAGGCCGGATATGAGCGTCGGGTCGGACAGGACCTCTCGAATCCCCTCGGCGAGCCCGGCCGCATCCGCGCAGGGCACGGCCCATCCGTCCTCGCCATGCCGCACGATCTCCCGCGCCCCGCGGAAGTTGGCCGTCACCAAGGGCTTGCTCCACGCCCACGCCTCCAGGATGACATTGCCCATCGGCTCCTCGTCCAAGGACGGGAAGACGACGAGATCAGCCATCTGCAGATAGGCCGAGGGATCCTTCTGCCAGCCGGTCCAGAGGATGCGCTTGTCCTGTCCGACCTCGATCGCCTGACGCTGCAGCGCCGGCCCCAAGGGTCCGTCGCCGACGATGATCAGACGCAGCGGTCGCCCGTCGATCGTTTCCGGGAGCCGGGCCATGGCATCGACGAGGTGCCGATGTCCCTTGAAACCGACCAATCGGCCCAAGGTGACCATGACCAGGGCATCGTCCGGGACCGCATACCGAGCGCGCAGCTCGGCCACCTGCTTCGGCGCCACCGGATGCACCGGCTCGGCGAAGTTGTAGATGTGATGGACCCGATCCGCCGGCAGGCCGTTTCGGATCATCCAATCGCACAGCTGCTTGGTGTTGCCGATCCAGCCGTGGGCATGTCGAAAGGGTCCGAGCGCGTAATAGCCGCCGAGCCGGGCGAGATGCACCGGCCCTTTCGACGGGCTGATGTGCGTCAGCCGGGTGGCCCTCCCCATATAGGTCTGGACGATGTCCGGGCGCACCCGGGCGATGGTGCGCGAGACGGCATCGCGCGAGAGCGGATCCCAGGTGGTGAGAAAGGGCAGGCGATGGACCTGGAGCGACCCGTAGTCGAGATCGTCGAGACCGCTGCCGCGGCGGATCGCCAGGTCGACGGGGGCACCGCGCTCGGCGAGCGCAAGGCTGAAGCGGATCGCCCAACGCTCGGCACCGCCGAGGGCCTTGCTGGCGACCATTTGGAGACTGGATGGATCAGACATAGAGGGTTGGAGTCGATGATCGATCTGGCATGTCGAGCGGGTTGGATCGGCGTGACATGACGCAGGTCGTCGTGTCGAGCAACTGTTCTCAGCTCGCCGCTCGCCGCTCTTCGCGGATGACCTTGCGGAGCGTGTCTTCAAGCAGGTCGCCGGATCGGCGCTGGATATGCTCGCGCAGCGCTGCGTTGATCAGCGCTTGGTAATCGCCGCCTCCGGCATCCGTGACCTGTCGGCGGAACCAGGCGATGACCTCGTCATCAAGGTGCAGCATGATTTCGGTTCGACCGGGTGGCGCGGGCACAACGGCTCCACGCTTTCCGGAGCTGAAGTCGTAGGTCTTTTTCATGGTTTAAGAGGCATATGCTTTTCGCTCGCCCGCGTCGGCCCTGCGAGCGGAGATGAACGCCCAAAGCCTGCGCATCGGGGCTGCAAAGGTCAAGTAGAAATCCGTCACCCCGGTTCGGAGCGCAGGGCCTCTTCGCGCGACAGCTCGCGATAGACCGCGAGATTGCCCTCCACCATGGCATCGATGGAGAACTCACGCGCCATCAGGGCTTGTCCGCCTGCACCGAGTCTTCGGCGACGCTCGGGGTCGGCGAGCAGTGCCTCGATCGCAGACCTCAATGCCGCGATGTCGCCCGGGGGCACCAAGAGCCCGTTCTCGCGGTCGCGCACGGCCTCCGGGATGCCGCCGACGCGGCTCGCGACGATCGGCACGCCGGCGCTGGCGGCCTGGAGCAAGGAGACGCCGAGCCCTTCCATGCGTGCCGGGTGGACAAGCAGGTCCAGGCAGGGCATGAGCTCGGCGAGATCGTCGCGGAATCCGAGGAGCCGGACACGCCCGGTCAGACCCTTCCGGTCGATCTGTGCCGCGAGCGCCTCCGCGATCGGCCCCTTCCCGAAAAAGAGCACCTGCAGACCGGGATAGCGATCCATCAACGGGGGCAGTGCCTCGATCAGATCGGCGTGCCCCTTGCGCTGAATGAGTTGGGCGACGACCCCGATCAGGAGTGCATCCTCGGGCACCCCGAGTCGGGTGGCGATCGAGGCGCGCGCGCAGGGCCGGGCGAAGGTGGCATAGTCGACCGCGCTGCGCACGACCCGCAGCCTCTCGGCGGGCAGTCCCTCGGCAAGCAGCACGTCGCGAATCCCCTCCGAGATGGCCACCACGCGGTCGAAGAGCCGGTATTTGAGCGCGACCAGCCAGCGCGGCTCGGGGTTGTCGACCCGGCGGGTGTGGATGACCGGCACACCGCTCAGGCGCGCAGCAATCCCGCCCATGACATCGGCACCGATGCGGCTGTGCAGGTGCACTAGATCCGGCCGGCTCGCACGGATCAGGTGTCTCAGACGGACGACCATCGCCAGGTCCAGATCGCCGCGCATCCGAAGGACATAGACCCGCGCAACGGGCGCAGCGGCCTCGGCCAGGGCGCATCCGGCGGGGCAGGCGAGCAGGTTCTCGTGACCGCGTGCAGCGAGTCCGCGCAGCAGGTGCAGCACCTGATAGGCCCCGCCGTAGAGATGGCGCCCGCCTTCGACGTGAAGGATCCTCACGGCGCAGCCCCGAGCACGCCGCGGGCCGCGTCCAGGATCTCCTCGATCGTGATCAGACGCATGCAGGTGAAGGCCCCGTCGCAGGTCGGGCGACGTTTGCAGGGCGAGCAGTCGAGCTTGTGATACAGCACCCGGGCGTTGGCGCGGGTGGTGTCGAGATAGGGACAAGTCGAGCCGAAGAGGAGCAGGCTCGGGGTGCCGAAGGCGATGCCCATGTGACCCAGTCCCGTATCCACGCCGATCAGAAGCGAGGCGCGCTCGATCAGGGCCGCGGCCTCGATCAGGCTGGTGCGACCCGTGAGGTCGACCAAGGGGGTGTCGACGGCATCGCTGATCCGCGTCGCGGCCTCGCGGTCCGCCGGACCGCCCACCACGACCGGCGTCAGGCCGAGATCCGTCCGGATGCGTGCCGCCAGCGGTGCCCAACGCTCCTCGATCCAGTGTTTTTGCGGACGCGTCGTGAAGGGGCAGAGCACCGCAAAGCCGTCGCTCAGATCATGCTCGGCGATGACCCGATCGGCGAAGTCCGCCTCGGTCTCGCCGTAATACAAGGCCATCGCGAAGTCATCCGCCGGCAGACCCAAGGTCTGTGCCAGATAGAGATACTCCGATCCGATACGCCTGGGATCCCCGCCGCGCTGAATCGTCCGCGTCATCAGCCAATGGCTGCCCTCGCGCGAGCCCAGACCGATCCGCTCGCGAGCACCCGAGAGCCGCGCCAAGGCGCTGCTCTTGAGCAATCCCTGAAGGTCGATGGCGAGATCGAAGCGCCGCTCGCGCAGGGTCGTCCGCAGTGCCGCGATGCCGGACATCAGCTCGCGCAGACGCCGCTCGCGCCACAGGCGCCGCCAGTGACCGAGCGGGCAGACGACGACCTCGTCGAGATCCGGGTGTCGGTCCAGCAGGGCGCGATACTCGGGCTGCACCAGCCAGGCGATGTGCGCCTGCGGATAGGCACGCCGCAGGGCCGTGATCAGGGGCGAGGCGAAGACGATGTCGCCGATCGCCGAGAGCCTGACGACGAGGATCTTCACCCGCGGTCGTCTCCCGGCGGCTGCGTCAGCCGCGCGAGACGGAAGCTGTAGGCAGACCCGGCGAGCAGGATCCAAAAGACCATCCAGTCGCTGCGCACCACGCGATAGTTGAACAGATTCCAGATGAGCACGAAGACGAGGGTGACCAAGAAGAGACGGCAGAGGTCAACCGGGATGCGCCCGGCGCGACATTCGTTGCCGGTCGAGCGCACCAGCGTCCAAACCAGCGCGACCGCCAGGAGCAAACCGACGGTGCCGAACTGAAACAGGGTCTCCGCGTAGGCGTTGTGCAGGTGCGGCAACCAGTTGACGTTGTCCATGAGGGTGTCCGCTCGCCCGCTGGCGGCGATCCATTCGCGGCTGGTGCCTGCACCCCAGCCGAACCAGGGGTGTTCGCGCCATTTCTCGACGGTGAAGAGCAGGGCGTTGACGCGCAGGCCAACCGGGTCGGAGGTCACCTCGGTCACATCGCCGCTGATCACCTGTTGCAGGGTGTCGGTCTGGTCGGTGAGCCGCATCTCGATCGTCTGATACTGGCTCGACAGGATGGCTCCGAGGGCGGCGGCGATCAGCAGGATCGCAAGCCAGCGTCGGCGTGCGGGTCTTACCGTCGTCGCCTGTCGCGCTCGCCATTCCATCAGCATCAAGACCGCCAGCCCGCCGAGAAATCCAAGCCAGGAGCCGCGCGATTGGGACAGGAGCAGGCCCTCCAACAGAATCAGCAACCAGATGGACCAGAGCGTGATGGCGAGCCAACGCTGCCAAGGTCGGTCGCGTTCAATCCAGAAGGCACGACGCGTCGCGAGGAGCCCGAGGGCCCCGAGTCCGGCGAACATGCCGAAGGCGATCGCCGGCAGGTAGGACTCGAACCGGGTCGAGAAGAAGGCGGCGTCGAAGGTCGCCCAATCGATCTTGCGCAATGTCGCGAGGGTGAAGCCGGCGAGCCCGAGCAGCAGGATCAGCCGCACCCGATCCGGACGTCCGGCGGCCCAGTAAGCGAGGGGGATGAAGAGCAGCAGCTTCACCCAATCCGTTCCGTTGTCGATGACGGCCTGCGACAGCGCCGGGTTCTGCTCCAGAAAATAGGCGATCGCGCTGTGCAAGGCGACATAGAGGCCGAAGGCCAGGGCCAGCAGGGCGACCGGATCCCCTGCGAGGCGGCGCCAGGCGTCGAATCGGATCAGGAAGGCCAGGCTCAGCAAGACCAGGCCGACGGTGGCCGGCGTGATCCCGAGCAGCCCGAAGAACGCAAAGACATAAAGGCCGACGAGACCGGCACGTGACCAACCGTCGGTCGGCACGATGTTCGGCATAAGTCGGGGCGTCTCGGGCAAGGTCAGCGTCTCGAAGGGTTCGCGGGATGAGGATCTCGCCTCTGGACGGGTATGATACGCGCGATCGCGTACCCGGGGTGCACCGGAGCGCCGGCTTCGATGGACGTTGCCGTCGGCGGGTATTCAGCGCCCGAAACGCCGGGTTGCAGCCGGTGCTCCGGCCGCCCTGTCTGTACAATTCGACATCCTATACAAGACTCGGCCCGATCCGACCGCCGTGTCGAGGACGATCAATGCCCGTCATTCCCTCGTCGAATCAACCCATCGCCGAACCTTCGTCTCATCCGGCGCCGAACTCGGCGTCGCGCCCGGTCTGCCTCTTTATCCCGAGCTTCGGCGACGGCGGGGTGGAGCGCATGATGGTCAACATCGCCCGCGGGATCGCCGATCAGGGTGTGCCGGTCGACTTCGTGGTCGGCCGACGCGGTGCACCCTTTCTGGACAGTCTGCCGGCAACGGTGACCCTCCATGCGCTCGGCCGTACCCCGCCGCGGGAGCGACAGCGCTTCCTCGCCGAGTATGTCGAGCGTCGTCGACCCTCCGTCGTCCTGTCGGCCAAGACCGAGGACGACCGCATCGCGCTCGCCGTCAAGGCGGCCTCGTCGACCGACACTCGCTATTTCCTGCGCCCCGGTACCACCATGTCCGAGCGCTGGCGTGCACGCGGGAAGAATCGGCTCAAACGATGGTGGGAGCAACGCGAGCTGCGGCGTCTCTTCCAGCGGGCCGACGGGGTCGTCGCCGTGTCCGAAGGGGTCGCGGCCGACATCGCCGAGGTCACGGGCATCCCGCCGAGCCGCATCCGGGTGGTGCGCAACCCCAACATCACGCCCGAGTTCTACGAGCAGGCGCGGGAACCGCTCGATCACCCCTGGT
Source organism: Thiocapsa sp. (assembly GCF_035467215.1). Taxonomy (GTDB): domain Bacteria; phylum Pseudomonadota; class Gammaproteobacteria; order Chromatiales; family Chromatiaceae; genus Thiocapsa. The sequence goes on from NZ_DATITZ010000209.1 coordinate 9,651, forward strand.
TCGGCCCGGACCAGCCCCCGGTGATCATGGGCGTCGGCGGCCTACGGACCCAGAAGGACTTCGCGACCCTGATCAAGGCGTTCGCCCTGCTGCATGGGCGCCTGCCCTGTCGGCTGATGATCCTCGGCCAGGGCCGCCAGCAGGGGCGCCTCCTGCGCGTCGCGCGGGATCTCGGAGTTGCGGACGATGTGTCCCTGCCCGGTTTCGAGCCCAATCCCTACCGCTTCCTGGCGCGCGCCAAGCTCTTCGCCCTCTCCTCGCTCTGGGAAGGCTCGCCCAATGTCCTGACCGAGGCGCTCGCGCTGGGCACGCCCGTGGTCTCGACCGATTGTCGCAGCGGACCGCGAGAGATCACCCGCGACGGTGCCTTCGGCGCCTTGGTGCCCGTCGGCGACATTGATGCACTGGCCGCAGCCATGGAAGAGACCTTGCGTAATCCGCCGTCGCCCGACGTCCTGAAGGACGCGGTGCAGGAGTATCGGATGGACATCAGCGCACGGCGCTATCTCGCGGCCTTCGGGCTGATTGCCGGGGGTTGATTCGACAGCAATCCGGACCCGTTGCGGGATGGGTCATGACGTGGATTCCGGAAAGGTTGAAGCGAACGGAATTCTGTTCGAATAAAGGTTACCTATGCGTTACCATGACTCATGGTCGAGGTAGTCCAGTACGAGACGCAAGCCGGGGACTGTCCCTTCGGTACGTGGTTCGAAGATCTCGATGCGCGGGCCGCGGCGAGGGTCCGCGCGGCGATTGCCCGCATCGAGACCGGGAATTTCGGGGACGTGAAGCCGGTCGGGGAGGGCGTCTCCGAACGGCGGATCGATTTCGGTCCGGGATGCCGGGTGTATTTCGGGCAGGAGGGGCAACGGCTCGTGATCCTGCTCGTGGACGGAACGAAAACGCGGCAACAGCGCGACATCGAGCAGGCCAAGGCATACTGGCGCGATTACAAACACCGTAAGATAAGGAGCGTGATGCCATGGCGCTCACCAGAAATTTCAAAGATACCGTCAAGGCCCGCGCCGAGCGTGATCCGGAGTTCCGGGTCGCCCTGCTGGAAGAGGCCCTCGATGCCTTTCTGAATGCCGATCTCGATACCGGCAAGGTTCTCCTGCGCGACTATGTCAACGCGACCGTCGGGTTCGAGCAGCTTGGGGCGCAGCTCCACAAGAGCCCGAAGAGCCTGATGCGGATGCTCAGCGAACAGGGGAACCCACGCGCCGACAACCTCTTCGCCGTGGTCGCGTATTTGAAGGCGCATGAGGGCGTCTCCTTCAGCGTGCAGCGCGCGGCGCATTCCTAACAGAAGGCACGAAGCGTTCGGCGATCAGGAGCTGTGCCGGCGAGGAGGGTAAACGGGGTCGGTGCCGAGTCGGAGCCCTTTGATCGCTCCGCCCTCGCCCGATGTCTGCAAGGAGGATGCGGTGCATGATTATCGGATCGACATCAGCGCACGGCGCTATCTCGCGGCCTTCGGGCTGATCGCCGAAAGCTGATCGGCAAGAATCAATCGGCGCTTACCCCGCCCACCGCGGCAACCGCATGGCATCCAGATAGGCATCGGTGCTCGCTTCGATCTCGTAGGGTCGGGCGGCGTCCCGAAGCAACGCGTCCGGCGGCGGCGCGTCCAGGGTCTGAATCATGGCGTGGGTCAAGGCGGCATCGTCGCCGACCGGCACCAAGGGGCCGATGCGTCCGTCCTGCAGGATCTCGCGCGGGCCGCTCGGACAATCGGTCGCTACCACGGGTGTGCCGACCGCGAGTGCCTCGATGATGACGAAGCCAAGCCCCTCCCAGCGCGAGGTGAAGGCGAAAAGATCGGCATGGGCCATGAGGGCATAGGGCTCGGGGACGAAACCGGGCAGGGCGACATCCTCGGCCACGCCCAGCTCGGCGGCGAGCGCGAGCAGGCGCTCGCGGGCGCGGCCTTGGCCCAGGATCATGAGGCGGCACGGGCGCTCGGTCCGCACCCGCGCGAAGGCGCGCAGCAAGGTCTCGAAATCCTTGCGTCCGCAAAGCTCGCCTGCGCCCAAGATCAGAGGCATGTCGGAACGGCCGAGCCAGGGGTGATCCGGACGCGCTAAGGTCTCCGTAAAGAGCGACGCCGGCACCACGGGCGAGGGCACGACACGGATCCGCTCGCGCGCCAAGCCGGTGTAGCGCGCCATGTCGTCGGCCACGCCGGCGCTGGTTACGATCACCTGATCGGCGAAGGGATAGAGCCGTCCCATGGAGGTGCGCTGGACCCAGCGCTCGAGCGCGCCGCGGGTCGCCAGATCGATCGAGATGGTCGTCCCCGAGCTGAACACCAGGCGCGTCGGCACGCGGGCAACCCAGGCGGCAAGCAGTGCAGTGCGATTCACCCGATCCTTGTCCGAGAGCATCACCGCCGGACGCTCGCGGCGCAGATAGCGCACCAGCGCCGGCAGGCAGGCGTAGGTATGCCGAGAGCCCAGATCGACCACCGAGACCCCGTCCGGGATCGCGTCTAGATACGGCCCATGCCGACGGACCTTGAGCAGATCGACCCGATAGCCCCGACGCGCCAAGGCCGGAATCAGATGCTTGGCCGCACGGTCGACCCCGCTGTGACCGGAGGTCGAGAAGAAGCAGGCAATTCTGGGGGCGCTCGTCGCCATGCTCAGGTGCTGCTCGCGATCCAATCCAAGGGATCCTCGTCGGGCGCGGGTGTGAGCCCGGGCTGCTCGATGAAGAGCCGATGCCAGATGGCGAACTGCATGAGACCGAACAGCTCGCGACCGCCACCCTTGGCGGCCTGACGGGCGGCGACCAGATCCGGGATGGCATCCACGCGGAACCACTCGCGGATGCCCCGGCTCCGTGCCAGACGCTCGCCGACGCGGGCCGCGACATCACCGGTCAGCCAGTCGCCGACCGGGACATGGAAACCGCGCTTGGGCCGCGTCAGGTGTCCCGGCGGCAGCAGGGGCTCGGCCCAGCGCTTGAGCAGCCATTTGCCCTGATGGCCTTTGACCTTGAGCCCATCCGGCAGCGACAGGCCGAATTCGACGATGCGATGGTCGAGGAAGGGCACACGCCCCTCCAGCCCGAAGCCCATCAGCATGCGGTCGGTCTTCACCAGCAGGTTGTCCGGGAGGGCCGTGACCAGGTCGGTGTACTGGCGTCGCTGCAGGTCGGACCACCCCTTCGGGGTCGATCGCCACGCCTCAAGAAAGGACGCGCGATCCGGCGTCCTGACCGACCGGAGCGCCGGCCCGAACAGTCGTCGCGACCAGTGTCCGGACCACTGACCACGGGTGCGGAAACCGCCGCTGCCCGGGCCGAGCAGGCCCTTGATCCAGCGCTCGGCCGGCGGCGGGCGATACCGGCCGTAGCCGGCGAAGACCTCGTCGCCGCCCTCGCCCGAGAAGACCACCTTCAGATCGGCTGCGGCGGTCTGGGCCAGGATCGAGGTCGGCAGGTTGGCATAGTCGCGCATCAGCTCGTCGGCCGCCCAGACCGTATGGGGGATGCGTGCGAAGACCTGTTCGAGTTCGAGCGCCAGGGGGCGGTGATCCAGCCCGAAATGGGCCGCGACCCGCGCGGCTTCGTCCAGCTCGTGCGCCATCGCGGTGCCGCGATAACCGACCGAGAAGCTCTTGATGCGACCGGCCCCGTGGGTGTGCAGCAGCGCGGCCAGCACGGCAGAGTCCACACCGCCCGAGAGAAAGAGACCGAAAGGCACGTCCGAGCGCATGTGCTCGCGCATGGCCTCGTGCATGAGCCCGCCCAGCTCGGCTTGCGCCTCCTCGAGGCCGATCGCGCGGGGCGCGATATCGAGCGCCGACCAGTAGCGCCTGTGCTCGATGCGCAGATCCCGATCGATGATCAGGATCTCGCCGGGCGGCACCCGTCGGATGCCCTCGAGGATCGTCTCCTCGCCGCTCGCGAACTGATTCTGCAGGAATTGCCGCAAGGCGACCGGGTTCACGCGGGGCTGCCCCGGCAGGATCGGCAGGAGCGCCTTGATCTCGGAGGCAAAGGCGATGCGATCGGGCAGCCGCACGTAGAAGAGCGGCTTGATCCCGAGTCGGTCACGCCCGATGATCAGCCGACCTTCGTGTGCATCGTGGAGGGCGAAGGCGAACATGCCGCGCAGCTCGGCGGGGAAATCCAGCCCGTGCATGGCATAGGCGTGCAGGATGGTCTCGGAGTCCGAGTCGGTGCGCGGCTCGCGACCCTGCGCACGCAATGCCGCATTCAGCTCGATATAGTTGTAGACCTCGCCGTTGGCCGCCAACGCGAGCTGCCCGTCTGCCGAGACCATCGGCTGATGCCCTGTCGCGAGCCCGATGATCGACAGCCGTGTCTGCGCCAACCCGACCGGGCCGTTGCAATGGATGCCGTGATCGTCCGGGCCGCGATGGGCCAGCGCCGCAGCCATCAGCCGCAGCGCCTCCGGATCGGGACGCTCGCCATTCCGCAACATAAAACCCGCGATCCCGCACATCAGCGGGTCGACTCGGTGCGAGCGAGAGGCGGGGTCGGGGTCAATTCCATGGCGGCGCGGGGATCCGAGTCATTGGCCTGGTGCATCCTGATCTGGGCACGACGACCTCGTCGGCGCGCGCCATTGTCGGACGAGCCGATCGGCCCTGACAAGGCTCATGCGCCGTGCATGGCCCGATGGCCGCTGCGCGACGCCGAGATTGCCGGGGGCGGTGCCCGGGCCTCGCTCGTCAACCCGGATTACTTTGATCGGACACCGCGCCTAAAGCCCGCTAAAGGCGCGAGCCTTCGATCTCGATATCGGCCTCGGACCAGACCTGCAGGAATCTCTGTCTCGCGGCCTGCGCGTCCGCGGTTCTTCCCTGCGCGGCCAAACTCTGCCCCAACCCGACCAGCGCCCAGCCGTTGTCCGGGTAGATCTCGAGATCTTTTCGGTACACCGCCTCTGCCTCGGCCGGGCGCTCCGCGGCGAGCAGTGCCAGCCCGAGGTGGTGGCGCGCCGGCACGTACCAGTCCGAGGGCTCGACGTAGGTCAGCCCGTCTTCAAGACTCACCGCGGTTGCGAGATGTCCGACCGCGGCATCCGGCTGGCAATCCTCCATCGCGATCTCCCCGGCGAGCACTTCACGCGCGATCGCGAGGATCTGAGCCATGGTGTTGGTTTCCCAGATTCGAGTGGCCGACATCTCCGGATCGTTGGCGATCCAGGTGAGCGCAGCAAGGGACTTCCTCGCCTCGTCCAGATCGAACGCACGCGCGTGTGCCAGCCCCCGGGCGAAGTGCCAGATGCCGGTCGGGTAGATCAGATCGTCCGCCGGCTTGGGCTCGGCGAGCAGCGCATCCCACAGGCCAAAGCGCACCATGACGAAATACGGCAGGGCCCAATAATGCTGCAGGGTTTCGTAACCGGCCTCGCGCATGAGCTTCGGATCCTGGTGTGCACGCATGTGTCGCGCAGCATCGAGGGCCTTTTCGCTTTCACCGATGAAGCTCGCTGCCGCGGCGAGAAAATGCTGGTTGTGCGGCATGTAGGCCACCGGGTAGAGACCTTGGGCATGGCACTGCGCGATGTAGGCATCGTCGGCAGCGATGGCCTTCTCGTTGGCGAGCACCGCCTGCGCGTAACGCCCGACGCGGATATAGATGTGCCCCGGCATGTGCACCAGATGACCGGCACCCGGCACCAGGTCGCGCAGTCGATCCGCCGCCGCGATGCCGCGCTCGGGATGGACCTTCTCGACGGCATGGATATAGAGATGGTTGGCCAGCGGGTGATTCGGGTGCTCTGCGAGCACGGTCTCCAATGTCGCGAGGATGGTTCGGGTGACGGGCTTGGGCGAGCCGTCGTCCTCCCAGTAGTCCCAGGGCGTGGTGTCCATCAGGGCCTCGGCATAGAGGCTCGCCGCATCCGGGTCGTCGGGAAAGCGCTCGGCCACGTTGCCCATCGCCTTCGCATAGGCTTGGTCGAGCGCGCCGCGGTCTTCGGGTGCATGCTCGGCATAGCGCTTGGCGAGTGCCTCGATGTAGGCCCTTTCGCGCTCGGTGGCCGAGTCCTCGAGGGCCAGGGCGCGTTGCACGGCTGCATAGGCGCGGGGATTCTCGCCCACATCCATCCCCGCGTTGATGTTGGGGCCGAGCACCAACGACTCTCCCCAGAAACACATGGCGCATTCGGGGTCGAGGATCTGCGCTTGGCGGAAGGAGCGTGCGGCCTCCTGATGGTTGAAACCGAACGACAACACCAGGCCTTGGTCGAAATAGCGCTGCGCCTGCGGCGAGAGGGTCGTGATCTCGTGATGGTGGCTGCCCAGTCCTTCGAGGAGCGGGGCGATCGGTGGTTCGGGGTCCGCCGCGGCAAGCAGCGATATGACCATGAGCGAACCGAAAGACACTGCTGGAATGTCGCGAAGGTTCATGTTGACCTCCCGGGCGATGGGTCGCCCGCACCTGAGTCGGGGGTGTGCGCACCGGTTACGTCTTGGTTTGCGCCGGGGGCCGGGGAAGGGGACGGGCACGGTTGCCCCGGCGCCGACCGGACGTGCATCCGGATGCTCTCAAGCATAACTTTAGCAAAATAATCCGATTGGGCTAGTCGGGTTTTCGCGCGGCCGGCCGGGTCTTTGTCTGGACGGGTGGGCCGACGGCCCGTCATGCTCGCCCCGATCGACGACCGATCCTGGTCGCGGCGACATCCCGACGCGTAAAATCGCCCGACACCCCGACCATGTGTCTTCACCTTGTTGCTCGGCGCGAGCGACCCGGCTTCCGGGCCGTGTCCAACCTCGGCCGGCAATTCGCAGCCCCGCCCGGTTCCTCTCCATGCGCCTTACCGCTGTCTTCTTTGGCTACCTCCTCGCCTGCCTCGCCCTGGCCGCGCTCTTGACCTATCCGGTCATGTCGACCGGCTGGCTGGACGAAGATCCGCAGCGGGTCATGGGGCGTTTGGCGCAGGTCTTTATCCTGCTCGGCGTCTGGCCCTTTCTCAAGCGCCTGCAGCTCGCGGACCGGACCGCGCTGGGTTACGGCATTGCAAAGCCGGACTTCCGACGCGCGGTCGCTCTGGGCTGGGTCGAAGGGGTGGCGATCCTCCTGGTGCTCGCGTTGGCCCTCGTCGCCCTGGAGATCCGTCTGCCCGACGCGGATCTCGAGTTGTGGCCCTACCTGGCGAAGAAGGCCCTTCAGGCCCTGATCGGCGGTCTCCTGATCGGCGTGCTCGAGGAGACCTTCTTCCGCGGTGCGCTCTACACGGCGATCCGTCGGCGCGACGGTGTCGCCGCGGCCGTGGTCTGGACCGCGTTTCTGTACATGCTGGTCCACTTCATGAAGCCGAGCGCCTTGCCCGAGGGGGTGCCCTTCGATTGGCCGGGCGCTTGGCAGATGTTCGGCGCCGTCTTCGTCGACGTCTTCCAGTGGAAGCATCTGAGCTCGATGGCCGCACTCTTCATGGTCGGCGTCTTTTTGGCCTTGGTACGCGAGCGCACCGGGCACATCGCCTGGGGGATCGGGCTTCACGCGGGCTGGGTCTTCGTGATTCAGGTGACGCGGCGGATGACCGACGGCAACCCGGATGCGCCGGCCGCCTTTTTGGTCGGCAGCTACGACGGCATCATCGGCTGGCTGGCGGCGGTTTGGATCGGCCTGCTGGCGCTTGTCTTTTGGGGATGGACGCGACGCTCGAGGTCCGAGGTGGCTTGAGTCGAGTGTTCGGGAAAGGGCGGGTCAGCCGCGCATCCGCTGCTCTCAGTCGTCTGCCTGCATCCAGCGGCGAACCTCGGGCAGGTGCCTGCGGCTGATCCGGAGCTGTTCAGCACAATCGCGCAGCTGAATGAATGATCCTCCGTCCGCGCGTTTCTCCAAACCGGCGACCCGATCGCGCGCGACCAGTGCGTTGCGATGAATACGCAGGAAGCGCTCGGCGAACTCCTGCTCCAACGTCCGCAGCGACTCGTCGATCAGGAGCTCGCCATCGAGATGACGCACCGTCACGTATTTGTGCTCGGCGCGCAGATAGATGACGTCCTCGATCTGCACGGTGCGCAGCCCGCCCCGGTAATGGGCGCTGATGTGGCGCCGTGGGGCAGCTCGAGACGGCTCCCGTTCGCATGGCGAGGCCGGCCCGATACATGGAGCCGGCGTCGGATGTTGCAGTCGCGTCAGTGTCTCGCACAGGCGCTCGGGGCATACCGGCTTCACCAGACACCCCGCGAGCTGGTTGCCGAACGCAACCAGGGCCTCGTGCTCGAAGGCCGTCACCAGGACGACCGCCGGGGCGGGATCCAGCGCGGCCAGTGCGCGCGCCGCCTCCAGCCCGTTCATGCCGGGGATCTGCACATCCAGCAAGACCAGATCGATCCTCTGCTTCCTGCAGATCTCGATCGCCTGCAGTCCGTCGGTCGCTTCCCCGGCCAGCGTGTAGCGCCCCTCGGTGTCGGCCAGCAGTCTCCGAAGCCGTTCGCGTGCCTGTGCTTCATCGTCGACGACCAGGATGTTCATAACCTTTTCCATGGATCAGGTCTGGACCAGGTTGACAATGGTGCTTTGTCGGCCGAGCAGGAAGTGCTGCAGAATACGTCCGGTAAGCCCGGCGAGGCGCATCTTCGGGCTGGCCTTCCATCGACGCGGCTACTCGCTCTTCAAAGATAGCCCACGATCATTTTACTCGGGTTTGCGCCGATGCCGACATCGCGTGTTCAGGCTCGGTGGTTTGCTCGTTCCCTGCACGACGCGTGCGATCCATCCGGCGCAACGCCAGCGTGTAGAATCCTCGGATCGAACCTATTCGGATCCCGAGATGCATCAGCCAAGCTCTTCCGCCAAACCTTGGGCCGGACGCTTCAATGCGCCCACCGACGCCTTCGTCGAGGCATTCACCGCCTCGGTCGACTTCGACCGACGGCTCTATCGCTACGATATTCAGGGCTCGATCGCCCACGCCACGATGCTGGCCCGTCAAGGCATCCTGAGCGATGCCGAGCGCGACGCCATCGTCTCCGGGCTCGAGACGGTGCGCGAGCGCATCGATGCCGGCGCCTTCGAGTGGTCGATCCCGCTCGAGGATGTCCACATGAACGTGGAATCCGCCCTGACCGAGCTGATCGGCGATGCCGGCAAAAAGCTGCACACCGGGCGCTCGCGCAACGATCAGGTGGCGACCGATGTTCGGCTCTGGCTGCGCGACGAGATCGATCTGATCCGCGCGGCCATCGCGCGCCTTCAAGCGGCCTTGCTGGATCTCGCCGAGCGCGAGGCCGAGACCATCATGCCCGGCTTCACCCATCTGCAGGTCGCTCAACCCGTCACCTTCGGCCATCACATGCTGGCTTGGTTTGAGATGCTGGATCGCGATCGCGAGCGCTTGGCCGATTGTCGGCGGCGTATGAACGTGATGCCGCTCGGGGCCGCGGCGTTGGCCGGCACCACCTATCCGATCGATCGGGCCTACACCGCGGAACTGCTCGGTTTCGATCGGCCGGCGGAGAATTCGCTCGATGCCGTGTCGGACCGCGATTTCGCGATCGAATTCACCGCGGCCGCGGCCATCCTCATGATGCACCTGTCGCGCTTCTCCGAAGAGCTGATCCTCTGGTCGTCGAGTCAGTTCGGCTTCATCGAGCTCTCCGACAGCTTCTGCACCGGCTCCTCGATCATGCCGCAGAAGAAGAACCCGGACGTGCCCGAGCTGGTCCGCGGCAAGAGCGGGCGCATCTTCGGACACCTGATGGGACTCTTGACCCTGATGAAGGCCCAGCCCCTGGCCTACAACAAGGACAACCAAGAGGACAAGGAGCCGCTGTTCGACACGGTCGACAATCTGAAGGGCTCGCTCAAGGTCTATGCCGAGATGATGCGCGAGGTCGCCTGCAACCACGCGCGGATGCGCACCGCCGCGGCCCAAGGCTTCAGCACCGCGACCGATCTCGCCGATTACCTGGTCCGCAAGGGCATCCCGTTCCGCGATGCGCACGAGATCGTCGGCAAGGCGGTCGGGCTGGGGGTGCGCGAAGGGCGGGATCTTGCCGAGCTGACGCTGGAGGAGCTGCGCGGATTCTCGGATGCGATCGAGGCCGATGTCTTTGCCGTGCTGACGCTGGATGGCTCGGTCGCCGCACGCGATCACCTCGGCGGTACAGCACCGGCACAGGTCCGCGCCGCGATCGAACGGGCGCGGGCCCGCTTGGCCGACATGGGCACGCGGGATGTCGGATAGCCTGGATCAGCTCAACGCGCGTCTACTCGCCTTCGCCCGCGAGCGCGACTGGGAGCAGTTCCACTCGCCCAAGAACCTCGCCATGGCCTTGGCTGGCGAGGCCGGCGAGCTGCTCGAACACTTCCAATGGCTGAGCGAGCAACAGAGCGCCGAGCTGAGCGCCGAGAAGAAGCGGCAGGTCGCCCACGAGCTGGCCGACATCCTCAACTACCTGGTCCGCCTGGCCGAGCGGCTGGATATCGACCTGCTGGCCGCCGCCGACGAGAAGATCGCCATCAACGCCGCGCGTTATCCGGCGGACAAGGTGCGCGGGGATGCACGGCGGGCGAGCGAGTATGGGGACGAGGATACAAGCCTGGACGGTTCAGCTTGACGGGTTGCCGGCGGCAACCCGGGTACGCGAGAACGTCGTCGTCGGTCGGTTTGCCGAATCGGCTCCTGATTGGCAAGGAGATTCAGCTACGCGTCGAATCCACGGTGCGGGGCGGGGCCGCAAGTCACCAAGAGCCCGCCTGTGTCGGCCAAGGTGCACCGATCCGAAGGCACCACATGTTGCGCCTGGCGCGGTTTAGACGTCGAACCTGTCGAACTCCATGCTGAACTGCCCCCGGCCTTGGGTGAGGCTGCGCAGCGCGGTGGCATAGCCGAGCAGGGGTTCGAGGGCGGCCTCCGCGCGGATCGCGATGTCTTCGCCGACGGACTCGGTGCCTTGGATCAGGGCGCGTCGCGCCTGTAGGTCGCCTAGGACCGTGCCGAGGCTCGGCTCCGGGATGACGACCTCGACCCGCATGATCGGATGCATCGCCGCCGGCTCGGCGCGTTCGAGCGCTTGGCGCAGCGCCTTGGATGTCGCCGCGCCGAGCGCCTCGGGGCTCGATGCCGCGCCGAACAGCTCGACCTCGGTGATCCGCACCTGGATGTCCTGCACTTGGACGCCGAGCAAAGGTCCGGCCGCCAGGGTCGATCTCAGTGACTGCTCGATCGCCTCGCGTTGTGCCGTGCTTGCATCCGCGCCTTCGGGGATGACGTGGGCCGCCCATTCGATCCGCTCGCCGTTCCCGCGCGCGAGCGGCTCGACCGCGAGTGCGACGCGCGCCATGAGATCCTGCTGACGCGGATCGGGTGTCGGCGGCGGCGCAAACACCACATCCGCCGAGGCCGGCCGGCGGATGGTCTCGCGCACGGCGACGGCCGGTCGGCCGCTGCGGATTCGGACGCCGAACTCGCGCTCGATGCGCTCGAGCACGATCTGGAGATGCAGCTCCCCCATGCCGCGCAGCAGTCGTTGGCCGGTCTCGGGATCCTCTTCGACGCGCAGGGTCGGGTCCTCCTGTTGGACCTTGTCCAAGACCTCGAGCAGCTTCTCCTCGTCCGTGCCGGCGGCGGGCTCGATCGCCAGGCCAAGCACCGGGGCGCGGGCCTCGATCCGTTCCAGGCTCAGCAGGTGGCCGGGGGCGCAGAGCGTATCGCCGGTCGAGGCGTGGCGCAGTCCGGCCAGGAGGACGATCTCGCCGGCCTCGCCCCGATCGATGCGGGTCTTCTTGCCGGCATCCACGTCGAAAAGCCGTGCGACCTGCTCGCGCCGAGCCCCGCCGCTCGGGGTCGGCACCTCTACCGTGTCGCCCGGCGCCAAGGTCCCGCGATAGATCCGCGCAAAGACATGACGGCGTACGTCCCAGAGTTGGACCTTGAAGGCGAGGGCCGCCAGCGGACCCTCGGTGCCCATGGCGATCTCGACCTCGGTCCCGTCCGGCAGCACGGCATGGGCCGACGGTCGGTCGAGCGGCGCGGGCAGGAAATCGACCACCCCGTCGAGCAGCGGTTGAACCCCGAGATTGCGGAGCGCACTTCCGCCGTAGCAGGGACAGAAGCGGCCCGCCAGCGTGCCGCGACGGATCGCGGCACGCAGAGCCTCGGGCCGCGGCGCCTCGCCGGCCAGCACGCAGTCGGCCAGGTCCTCGTCCATCTCCGCGGCGGCCAGATAGAGGGACTCGCGCAGATCCGCGAGCGCGTCCCAGAGCGCGTCGGGACAGGGCTCGGCGACGAGCGCGTCTCCCTGCTCGCCGAGGAAACCAATTCGCCTTCGCTCGATCAAATCCACGACCGCGCCCTCCTGCGGGAGCGGAAAGGTGATGGCGACCGGCTCGATCTTCAGGCGCCGCCTGACGGCGTCGAGCGCCCGCCGGTAGTCCGCCCCCGGGCGGTCCATCTTGTTGACGAAAAAGAGTGCGGGCAGATTGAAGCGGGTGCGTTGACGCCACACCGTCTCGGTCTGGGGCTCCACGCCCCGCACCCCGTCGAGCACCAGGATGCAGCCGTCGAGCACGCGCATGGCGCGCTCCACCTCGATCGTGAAGTCCACATGACCGGGCGTGTCGACGACCTGAAGCAGGTGCTCGCGCCAGGGTGCCTTGGTCACGGCGGCGGTGATGGTGATGCCGTGCTGCTGCTCCTCGACCATGTAGTCCATGTGGGCGGCGCCGTCGTGGACCTCGCCGATCTTGTAGGAGGCGCCGGTGTAGAAGAGGATTCGTTCGGTCAGCGTGGTCTTGTCCGCGTCGACGTGGGCAGCGACGCCGATGTTGCGGACGTGAGACAATCGCGACAGTTTTTTCATCCGATTTCAACCGATACAGAAGCGAGTGAGTCTATGAGCGATTTTGATGTTGGCCGACGCAAACGCACTTGGATCGCTACGGCGGTCTGCGCGTCCCTGTTGGGCGTCGGGGCAATCGACGGCGCCGAGGCCGAGACCTTCCGGCTCGAGAACCCGAACGATTCGGTGGTGGGGGTCCCCTTCTACTTCAAGGCGCGCGCCCAGGATACCTTGCTGGACGTCGCACGCCAGAACGGGCTGGGTTTCGACGATATGCGTCAAGCCAACCCCGATGTCGATGTCTGGGTGCCCGGCGAAGGCACGCCCGTCATGGTTCCGGCCTTTTACGTGCTCCCGGATGCCCCGCGGACCGGTATCGTGATCAATCGTGCGGAAAAACGACTCTACTTCTTCCCGCCCAATGACCCCAACGAGGTGCGGATCTACGCCATCAGCGTCGGCAAGGACGCGATGGGCACGCCGCTCGGCAACTTCACGGTGATCGAAAAGCGCAAGGACCCGACCTGGACGCCCGGGCCGAACGTGCGGGCTGCCCACGCGGCTTACGGCGACATCCTGCCGGCGGTGGTTCCGCCCGGCCCGGACAACCCGTTGGGCAAGTATGCCATGCGTTTGAGCCGTCCCGATTACCTGATCCACGGGACCAGCCAGCCGTGGGGGCTCGGAATGGAGGTCAGCGGCGGCTGCATCCGCATGTACCCGGAAGGTATCGAGGAATTGTATGGTTTGACCGACATCACGACGCCGGTCAACATCATCGACCAAGCCTATAAGGTCGGATGGCGCGGCGACGAGCTTTACCTAGAGGTTCAGACCGGCGAGAAAAGCGTGCGGAAGAGCGCGCGAGAAGTGATCCCGCAATGGGTGAAGGACACCGAAGGTGTGACGATCGACTGGGAAGCGGTGGAGCGGGCGGTCAAAGAGGACACCGGCATCCCACAACTCGTGGGAAGCCGGCGCAGTCCCTCGGGAGGGTCTTACTTGCCCATGATCTTCTGATACATGCGGTCAAGACGCTCGGTGTTGGCGTTGCAGCAAGCCTGGGCACTGTTGGCAGTGTCCATGGCCTGCTGAGCCATGTCGCGAGCGGTCTGGTCGGTCGTGCAACCGCCCAGCAAGGAAACGCCGAGAACGGCAACAGCGGACAGGGAAGCGAGCTTGACAATCTTGGTCATCGTTTTAAATCTCCAAAGTTGGCCACTAGGCCCTATGTATATAACACATAACTGCGGGTTTTTCCGAACCTCGGGCCTCGTCCCGCCCGACGGTGCCGGGAAGGTCGCGGCCGAGGAAGGCCACTGATCTCGCACTTGTTGCTTTTGCCTCACACCGATAGGCGCAGGGCGCGAACCCCAGACGCGAGTCAGCGTACAGATTGAGGCAAATTTAGCCACGTATCAAGTCCGCCACGGTAGGGTGTGTAAGTTTTTTTCGGCGGCGGATCGACATCGCTCGCCGGAGCGCCGAACAGTGGCGATCCGTCGATCGAGAAGGTGCGTCTCCGTCCGTCCGAACTGGAACGCCGCACCCTCGTGGGGCAGAATGACGCCCGGTCGATGACGCCGATGATCCGACGGGATCAGGCCCTCGTCGGCCCGAAGGAGATCCAGATGCGCCGTTTCTACGGTCGTTCAGTGCAGGACCAGGGGGCGCCATCCGCTCAGGTATCCTTCCGTTGCGACGGATTCGTCCGCGACGGCGTCATCGCGGCCCCTCCCGGGGAGCCGGTGCCGCTGCGGGCGATTCCGGCGTTCCTGCGTGCGCTCCTGGTGACGGACGGGACCGTGACCAAGATCCTCGAGGCCTATTTCTGGGAGCCCGTCACGGTCGATACGCTCGAGCAGCGTTTCGAGACCGCCGAGGAGCCCGTTCCCGCAATCCAGGTTGCCCCCGGCGATCGCTGTCTGATCCGCGAAGCGCGGCTGCGCGGAACGGATTCGGGCCGCAGCTTTGCCGAGGCGTTTTCGCTGATTCGCACAGAGCTGATCCCGTCGGGCTTCCGGCAGCGCCTGATCGACCGCGAGATCGGCATCGGCGTGCTGATTCGCGACAGCGGTCTGGAGAGCTATCGCGAGGTTCTGGACGTCGGGATGGACGTGAGCTCCGACGGTAGTCCCGCCCTGTGCCGAACCTATCGCATCATCATCGAGCGGCGTCCGGTGATCCTGATTACCGAGTGTTTCCCGCTTGCGCTCTATGCCGGGGAGCGGGACCCCACCTGACCGGGCCCGACCCTCGCCGATCACTCTCAACCCGAACGGATCATGCCGCCCCCCGTCGATACCGTTCGGCTACACGAGACCCCGGAGGGCATCGACCTTGCGCTGCGGGTTGCCGGTCCGGCCCCGCGCGCCGTTGCCTACCTGCTGGATGTCTTGATCCGCTTTGCACTCCTGCTCGTCGTCCTGCCGCTCGCGGCCTTCGCCGGTTTCGGCACCGGGCTGATTCTCCTCGCCGTCTTCGGTCTGGAGTGGCTTTATCCCGTGGTTTTCGAGGTCCGCAGCGGCGCCACGCCGGGCAAGCGGATCATGGGCCTGCTGGTGATGCACGAGGACGGGACACCCGTGCGGTTGCCTGCATCCATGATTCGTAATCTGCTCCGGGTCGTGGACTTTCTCCCGATGCTCTACGGCGTCGGGCTTGTCAGTATGCTGGTGGATCGCGATTTCCGTCGGCTCGGCGATCTCGCGGCCGGCACCCTGGTGGTCTATGCCGATTCGCCGCCGGCGAAACCGAGCATCCCGCAGGTCGCCCCGCAAGCCCCGCCCGCCGGCCTGTCGGTCGAGGCGCAACAGGCGATCCTGGCCTTCGCCGAGCGCGGTCATGCCGTTTCCGAGGCACGCCGGATCGAGCTGGCCGAGATCCTCGCGGGCAGCGTCGGGCAGCGTCGGGCGGCGGGGCGAGGCCGCGGTTGCGCAGGTCAACGCCTGGGCCGCATGGCTTGCGCGCGGCGCGGGGAAGGGGCGCGGATGAAACAGGACGCCTTCGAGGCCGCCGCGTCGCCGATCTGGACCGACTATCGCGCCATGCTCGACGCACTCGAAAACCCGCGGCAACGGCGGGCACGTGCCCCGGACCTGACATCCTTTCCGCAGCTGCATCGACGCCTGTGCTGCGACTACGCGCTGGCCCGCAGTCGGCGCTACAGCCCCGGGTTGATCGCCGAGCTCGAGGTACTGGTGCGGCGTGGCCACCGCCAGCTCTATCGGCGACGATCGGCCCCGTTGCGATCCGTGCTCCATTTCATGGCCAAGCAGTTTCCTCTGACCCTACGTCGGCATTCGACGGTCTTTTGGATCGCGGCCGCGCTGTTTTTCCTACCGATGATCGGGATGGGGATCGCCGTTCATCAGGATGCGGATCTCGTGTACAGCCTGCTCGATGCCGAGCAGGTCGCCGAGCTCGAGTCGCTCTACGACCCCGCTCGGCACACCCCGGGACGCGCCGGCGAGCGGCAGGCGGACACGGACGTGGCCATGTTCGGCTTTTACGTCATGAACAACGTCGGGATCGGGTTTCGCACCTTTGCCGGCGGGCTGATCTTGGGGCTCGGCAGCCTGGTCATCCTGCTCGTCAACGGGCTGTCCATCGGGGCCGTCGCCGGGCACCTGACCCGCTTGGATTACGGCCACACCTTCTGGCCCTTCGTCAGCGGTCACGGGCCTTACGAGCTGACCGCGATCGCCATCTGCGGCGCGGCCGGATTGCTGCTCGGCCAGGCACTCCTGGCCCCCGGGCAGCGTACCCGACTCGCCGCTCTGCGAGCGACTGCCCGCGATGCCGTGATCCTTGTCGGCGGTGCGGCCGTTTTGCTGGTCTTTGCCGCCGTGATCGAGGCATTCTGGTCGGCAGGCGCCGCCCCGTCGGTGCTCAAGTACGGCGTCGGTGTCCTCGGGTGGATCCTGGTCGCG
>NZ_DATITZ010000210.1:0-26051 GCF_035467215.1 Thiocapsa sp.
AGGCCCGCGAGCCCTTGCCGGGCATCACGCAGCCGGTCGCGATCCAGCCGGGCCGTCTGCAGTCGGCGCTCCTCCAGGAGCAGGGCCTCGGGGAAGCGCGCCGTCAGCGCGCCCTCGATCAGCCGGGCCGGGGCGATGGCCTGATCGAGTCGGGTCGTGATCTGCCGACGCAGGTCCGCGACCAGCGCCCTGAGCTGGGCCTCGTAGTCGGCCCGCTCACGTTGCACCTGCCAGTGGCGGGTGAGGTCACGCAGCCACTGGTAGCCGCCCGCGGCGCCGCTCGCGATGCTTGTGAGCAGCCGCGGCAAGCTGGTGGCCGCCGCGCCGAGCCCGGCGCCGATGAGTGCGCCGACGGCACCGCCGACGCCGGGGATCAGGCTGGCCAGCCCGGCGGTGACGGCCAGCGCACCGGTCGCCCCGAGCACCCAGGGCAACGCGGCGCTGACCACCAGGTAACCGGCCGTGGCCAGGCTGGTGCCGGCGAGCAGTGGTCCGAGATCAAGGCCATGCCGAAGACCCTGCAGCCGGTCGCTGGTGCGCGCCACCACCGGCGCGATACGCTGATCGAGGTCCGCAAAGGTCTGCCCCAGATCATCGCGAAAGGCGCAGAGCAGGGGCGCCAGGCGCTCTTCCACAGCCACCCGCAGGCGCTTGGCCGGTCCGTCTCCGGCAAGCTCATCCAGGTTTGCGGTGGCGACCCAATCCAGAAGCGCCGTCTCGATGCCCGTGAAGGCGTCGGCCACATCGGCCAGCAGCGTCGCCTTCCGCTCGCTGACGCGCTGTTGCAGGACGAGCTCGTCCTCGCGGATGGCGACCCGGAACTCAGTCACGGCAGCTGTGGTGGCGATGATCGCCAGCCCTTGCTGTGCGTCCTCATCGCTTGCGGCGTCCATGGCGGCAGCGAGCTTGCCCGCCGCCGACTCCGCCACCGTGCGCAGCAGGCCGTCCGCGGCCTCGTCCAACAGCGTCTGCCGACGCATGGTGGCCCAGGCATGAACCGCGTTGAGTAGCTCTGCGTGCTCGTTGGAGTACGCGCTCCCGCTCCCATCACTCGCGTCGAGGACCGCGTCCAGGCTCTGTCGGGCGCTGCAGGTGAACACCCGCTCGCGGAGGGATCTGATCGGCCAGTTGCGCAGCTCCCCGAGGGTGCGGGTCACGTACGCCCGCAGCGCAGCGACCTGCTCCGGGGGCTGACTGTCGCAGAAATTGATGTTGAAGAAGAACTTATCGAGATCCTTGCGACGCACCAGATGGCCGAGAAAGTCGCTCTCGGAGGCGGTCAGCGCCTGCTGGGCGCGCAGCATCATCACCACCACGTCGACCTCGTCCATTAGGTCGAAGATCACCGTCTCGCTCATCGAGGCGGCGTCGTTCACGCCGGGCGTGTCGACGATGACGAAATCCGACCAGGGCGCCGGGATCGGCAGCGCGAGATCAAGCGGCTGACCCGTGTCGGCAAGCTCGCGCACCGCATCTCGGGTCAGTGGACGTGATGCCGGGGGTTCAGCGCCCGTATCCATGGACTCTGCCCAGTCATCCTCGGCAACGGCGACTCGCGGCGGGCCATCGCTGTGGCGAAGGCGCATCACCTGCCGGGTGGTCGGCAGGAATCGGGCCGGCAGCAGATCCTGGCCCAGGATGGCGTTGATGAACGTGGACTTGCCTGTGCTGAACTCGCCGATCACGGCCACCCGCAGCGGGCGATCCTGCTCCGCACGCAACTGGTCGAGCAGGGTGCGTTCGGCGGCCAGATCCAGCGGCTCTAGGCCATCAATATCGGCGGCCTCGTCGAGCAGGGCGTAAAGCGTTTGCAGGCGGCCAGCGATGGGGTCGGCGGATTCCATGGGTAGCGAGGTCCTTGATTGTGCTGGGCAGCGCGCGGGATGTAGCGGCCGGGGCAGCAACCGGCGCAGTATAACGCCGCGGGATTCAGATCGCAGGTTCGGTCATACTCGTGAGCCCGAACGTGACCAAGCCCTTTCGACTTGAGTTTGCCGGTTCTAAACCGCGTCACCGCCAGAGGCATCAGGATGCTGCGACATCAACCCCAAACTAACAGCCACGCATACCCCGCATGACGCGTTTTACATGAACGGGATCTTCTTCGGCATCGTCCTGATCGGCTTCCTCGCGACGGCTTGGCGTGAGCTGACGCTACCCGTCGTCGAAGGCGCACAGACGCCGATGGCCGTGCTGTCGAGCGAGATGCTGGCGGCGGCGAGCGGTGCGGTGGAGTTGGCCATCGGCCTGGTCGGGGTGATGACGCTGTTTCTCGGGCTGATGAAGGTCGCTGAGGCCGGCGGCATGCTCGTGGTCATCGCGCGCCTGATCCGCCCGCTGATGACGCGCCTCTTTCCGGAGGTTCCGCCCGACCATCCGGCGATGGGGGCTATGATCCTGAACATGTCCGCGAACGCGCTCGGGCTGGGCAACGCCGCCACGCCCTTCGGCATCCGCGCAATGCAGGAGCTCGACAAGCTCAATACGC
Organism: Thiocapsa sp.; assembly: GCF_035467215.1. Taxonomy (GTDB): domain Bacteria; phylum Pseudomonadota; class Gammaproteobacteria; order Chromatiales; family Chromatiaceae; genus Thiocapsa. Next base: position 2,489 of record NZ_DATITZ010000210.1, read on the forward strand.
GACCCGGCACGGCAACCAACTCGATGGCGCTCTTTCTCGCCATCAACACCTCGAGCGTCACCCTGCTGCCGACCGGCGTGATCGCCTTGCGTGCCTCCGCGGGATCGAGCGATCCAGCCGGAATCCTGCCGACGACGCTCTTCGCGACCTTGTGCGCCACGATCGCCGCCGTCGTCGCGGCCCGCCTCTATCAGCGCTTTGCACCGCTCGGACCGGCCGAGCCGAGCGCACCGATCACGTCAAGTACACGGGACGAGACGACCCCGGCCGGCACCGATCTGCCCGCCGACTCCGGCGCCTATCCCCTCTGGATCTCGATCCTGGCGCTCGGCGGCGTGGTCGCGCTCATCCCGGCGGCGATCCGTTGGGGCGACCGCGTCTCGCCCTGGATCGTGCCCTCGCTGATGCTGGGATTTCTGCTGTTCGGGGTGATGCGCGGAGTGCGCGTCTAAGAGGTCTTCGTCGAAGGTGCCCAAGAGGGCTTTCAGGTCGCGCTTCGGATCATTCCCTATCTGGTCGCCATCCTGGTCGCGGTCGCCATGTTCCGCGCGAGCGGTGCGATGGACGTGCTGGTCAACCTGCTGGGCGGCTTTACCTCCCAGGTCGGACTACCCGCCGAGGCCCTGCCGATGGCCCTGATCCGCCCGCTCTCGGGCTCCGGCGCCTATGGCGTCATGGCCTCCATCATCAACGACCCAGCCATCGGGCCGGACAGCTATGTCGGCTATCTGGTCTCGACCCTACAGGGCTCGACCGAAACCACCTTCTACGTGCTCGCGGTCTATTTCGGCGCCGTGCGGATCCGGCGGATTCGCCACACGCTTGCGGCAGCGCTGACGGCTGATCTGGTTGCGGTCGTCGCGGCTGTCGCTGCCTGTTGGTTTCTTTTCGCTGGCATTTGACGCGAGGTCGAGGCTCCCTTGCCGTTAACCGAGCACGGATGTCTCGCCGACGCGGTGTTCTTTCGAACATTAACTCGTTACGGATTTCTAAGATTCGCTCACCTGCCTTCCGCCGATCTTTCCGCACTGCGGCACCGGGGGAGAGGCGGCGGAAGGCTCCGTTCACGCGTCGGCCTTGATCGTCGTTCGGTCCAGCGGCTGGCCATCTCTGCGTAGTCAGGGCTTCCAGCCCTGATTCTGTCAGGCCAAGATGGCCTGACTACGCAATTCGGTGGCAGACTTTGACGAAGGGATGATCGAGGCCCACCACCGCAAACTACGCTCAACCCGACCGACCGCCGGAATCGAGCTTAACCATCCGGGACGAATTCCGCCTCGAGCACCGGCACTCAGTAATCCGAGAGATAGCGGGGCAACTCCGACTGCACGCGCGCGTCGTCGATGGCGACATTGGCGTGCAGGATGAGCGGGTTGCGATTCCACTTCTCCCGGAGGCACCGATCTCGATGGCGGTCTCGGCCGGTTCGTGGTTGGTGATGGCGGGCGTTTAGCCGGATCCTCCGACGCCGGCTTTCAGTTGCCTGAGCAACGGCGGCAAGGCGATCTGCACTGTGTTCCAAAGAATCGTTCGATTGATGTCGAAGTAGGCATGCACCAGACGATTGCGCATACCGACGATCTGCGCCCAAGGCACTTCAGGAAGCTCCTGTCGTCCCGCCGGAATCACCTGGGCGGCGGCCTCGCCGACGATCTCGACCGCGCGAGTCAGGGCCATCACCAGCATCGTATCGCTATCGAGGTCTGTCCGGGTCCGCCCCCGCGAGAAGCTCAGCGCCTGCTCCGCCGCCTCGATCATGTGCCCGACGCGCCAGCGATCATCGGGCGACATACTGAACCTGGGCCGTGCGGATCACCTCGTGGCGAAAGAAATGACTCAGATCCTCCGGCGTGCGCAGATCGACCTTGCGCCCGTCCATGGCTTGGGATAGCTCGATCTCGATCTGCGCCATGTCGAGCAAGGTCGGGTGGGCGTCGGGCTCGAATTCGACCAGCAGATCGATGTCGCTGTCCGGCCGTGCCGTTCCCTTCAGTTGCGAGCCGAACAAGGACAGACGGCGTATCCGGTGTTTCTTGCAAAACCGGGCGAGGACACTCTCATCCAGACTCAAGATCTGATCCATAGGGGGCTCTCTTGTAGCGACCGAAACCGCGGCGGCGTCGCAAGCAGGGGTTCGTAAACCCACGCCGCCCACCGAGCGACGAGAGAGGATCTGCGCGGCGTCAAACCCTCGAAAGGTTATGAATGGCCGCGACGGCCGCTTTCCCGGCGGCATCGATATCGGCCTCGCGTCCGGCCAAGGTCAGGCGTCCGAAAGCGCCGACCGCGCGCACGTCGATGAGCGTCACGTTCGACGCCTTCTCCGCCTCGTTGGCGGCATACACGACGTAACCGGCGGGCTCGGTCTCCAGGAAGAACATGCTCTGGCCGGGCAGGATCATGGATCCGCGTCGATCCTGTCGATTGATCAGGACCGCGTGGTCGGGCGTGATCGAGCGGATCGTCTCCTTCCAGGCGATCCGACAGGACTTGCGGGCGCCCTCGGTCGTGTCGAGTGCGTTCAGGACCGCACGACCGGCGTCCATGACGTCGCTCTGATCGCGGTGGTGGATAACCATGGACCCGAAGGCGCGCTCGACCACTTGCTGCCCCAAATGGACCCGCGTCGCCTTCAACGCGATGTCCGTCAGACGATGGACCGCCATCCCGGGCGCGACCTCGATCCAGAGACAGGCATCGCCCGGCACCGGCAGGAAGCCTTGCGAGACGGTGCCCAAATACTCGGCGAGCTGCGGCTGAAGCGAATCGATGAAGACGTAGGTCCGAAGCTCAATCATGGGGTCTCTTCTGATGCTGTTGTCCCGCGCCGACGCCGCTGCGCCGTGCGCGATGAAATGGATGAATCCGAGGGACTCGCCGCTGCCGCGGCGCAGGTCCGGCGCAGTGCGCAACGCTCGCATGCGGGACGCGTCCGACAGACCTCTTTGCCCTGCGACACGATGAGCGCATGGTACTCCTTGAGCATCGACACGTCAGGGCCGAGTGCCTGCTCGAAGGCGCGACGAATGCCCTCGTAGGACTCCCCGACGGCGAGCAGACCCAGTCGTTCGAAGATCCGGCGCGTATAGGCATCGACAACGAAGACGGGGCGGTCGAAGGCGTAGAGGAGGATATCGTCCGCGGTCTCGGGGCCGATCCCTTTGATCGACAGGAGCCGAGCCCGCAGCTCGGGTGTCGTCAGCGCATCCAGCCCCCGATGGCCGCCGGCCTTCAGATACGCCTCGCAAAAACCCCGGACCCGCTGTGACTTGACGTTGAAATACCCGGAAGGCCGCAGCGCATCGGCGAGCTCGAGCGGATCCAGGGCGAGGATCGACTCGGCGTCGAGCACAATGCGCGACTGCAAACGCTCCAGCGCGCGCTCGACGTTCGTCCAGGCGGTATTTTGCGTCAGGATCGCCCCGATCATCACCTCGAAGGCGGTCTGCGCGGGCCACCAGTCCTGCTCGCCGAAGGCATCGAGCAGCCTCGCATAGACAGCTCTCAGCGCATCGACGTCCACTCAGGGAATCTTGGTGACCACCACGACACCCTTCTCGGAGACGGTGAAGCGCTCGCGGTCGGCCTTCGGATCGTGACCGATCTGCATTCGCGGCGGGATCTCCACGTCCTTCTCGACGATGCAGTTGCGCAGGTGCGCCCCCTGCCCGACCGTCACGCCGCTGAAGAGGATGGACACCTCGACGATGGCCCCGTCCAGCACCCGAACCTTCGGAAACAGGACGGAATGATTCACACCGCCGCCGCTGATCACGGTGCCGGCGGCCAACATGGAGTTGACGAAGATGCCCTCGTTTCCGCTCGTCGCACCAGGGACCGTGCGGGCCGGCGGATACTGACCCTGGTAGGTGTGGATGTTCCAGTCGGCCTGATAGAGATCCAGTGGCGGCTCGGCCCGCAAAAGGGCCATGTTCGCCTGGTAATAGGCGTCGATCGAGGAGAGGTCGCACCAATAGCGATCGGGGGTCACACGCCCGCGGTCCTGGCCGAAACGATAGGCGACGACGCTGTGATCCGCGACGACGGGTGCGACGATATCCAGGGCCAGATCCGTATCGGCAACCGCGCCTTCATCGCGGCGAGCCTGATCCAGACGCGCCATCTCTTCGAGCAGAAAGCTACGGTCGAAGACATAGACACCCATGGTCTCCAAGCGCTCGGTCTCATCGGGCGGCGGCGCGGCAATCGTATTCTCGACCGGCGCCGCAGCCGGTCGACTGAAACCGGCGATGCGCTCGTCCTCGGTCAGCTCCACACGCGCCTGTGTGCCGGAGCCACGCCCGTTGACCGCACGTACCGCGACGGTGATCTGCGCCTTCGACTCGGTATGCGCGCGCACCAGCTCGGCATAATCCATGCGGTAGACGGCACCTCCGTCCAAGACCAGGATCTGGCTGGCGCGGCTGCGCTCGATCAGATAGCGATTCTGACGGATGGCATCGAAGGGACCGGCGTACCACTCCTGACTCTCGCGCATCTGCGGCGGGACCGGGGTGATGAACTCGCGCAGCTCGGGATTGAAGATCGACCAGCCGTCGCGCAGGTGTTTGTGCAGCGAGTGACTCTTGTACTGGGTCAGCACCAGGACCTGTCGCAATCCGGAATGCAGACAGTTGGCCAGGGTGAAATCAATGACTCGGTACTTGCCGCCGAAGGGCACCGCCGCCTTCGTGCGGTGCTCCGTCAGCGGAGCGGGACCCGCGCCGCGATCGATGGCAAGGACCAGGATAAGCGTCTCGGTAGGCATAGCGCAGCGGAATCACCGACGGGACCCCTCGTCCCGCCGCACAGTCTAGCGGGGTTGCTGGCGGAAAGGCCAGTCGTGCAAATCGCGAGCACCGTAGCTCGGCGCGAGGACAGGCGTTTCGGTTAACCCCCGACCTGATGAGTAAGGCGATTCAGCTACGCGCCGAATCCACCGATCGAGCGGAGGGCCGCAAGTCTCAAGCAACCGAAACCATCGAGCGCGAGCGTGGCGAGCCGCGTTGCGGCATTTTGTATCGAGCGCCAACGGCGCGACCGATGTCAGCCCGGGGCAGCGCCCCGGGTTTCAATCAACCAAAACCCTTGAGCCCTGAAAGGGCGGTCTAAAGATGCGGCCGGGGCTGCCGGGGCGTTTTTCACCGCCTGGTCCTTCCCCAAAGACGCGCGCCTAAGAACGACTCATCAAGGCGTTGGGCTGCCCCTTCAGGGCTTAATCTGGATGGGGGTCGTTATCCCGGGGCGTTGCCCCGGGCTCGCATGGTGAGCCCCGTCGGGGCAGCCGGAAACCACCGGCATCGATTCATGGCCATGGCCGGCTCCGTCGGATTGTGGATCCGGGAAGAGTCTGCGCCGGCCGGTGAGTCATTCCGTGAGCCTGGCGGAAGATTCTTTCTAATCAAGACCCCCGATGCCTTGATCGAGACCGCCGAGGGACGCGCATCAGATCCCTGCAGCCACCGCTGCATCGATCACGCCCTTCATGTCCCGAACGGCTCGGTCGAGACCCGAGAAGATGGCGCGGGCGATGATGGCATGTCCGATATTGAGCTCGCGCACGCCCGCAATGGCCGCGATCGCCTTCACGTTGTGGTAATCGAGACCGTGTCCGGCGTTGACCTGCAAGCCGAGCGAGATCCCGAGGTTCACCGCGCGTCGAATGCGGGCCAGCTCGTCGGCGCGCGCAGCGGCAGTCTCGGCGTCGGCATAATGCCCCGTGTGGATCTCGATCACGGGCGCGCCGACGGCGTGTGCGGCCTCGATCTGGTCGGGATCGGCATCGATGAACAGCGAGACACGGATACCGGACTCGGCCAGGCGTGCGCAAAAATCACGAAGGTGCGGCCGATTCCCGCGCACGTCCAAGCCGCCTTCCGTGGTGAGCTCCTCGCGACGCTCCGGCACCAGGCAGCAATCGGCCGGTTTCAGACGACAGGCGATGTCGCCCATCTCGGCGGTTGCCGCCATCTCGAGATTCATGCGCGTTTGCAGGATGCCGCACAGCAGCTCGACATCGCGCTCCTGGATGTGGCGACGATCCTCGCGCAGATGGAGCGTGATCGAGTCGGAGCCCGCTTGCTCGGCCACCAGGGCGGCCTGAATCGGCTCCGGATAACGTGTCCCGCGGGCACGGCGAATGGTCGCGACATGATCGATGTTGACGCCGAGCAAGACCCCGGCAGCGGTTTGACTGGTCAAGATTCAAGACTCCGATGCGTGATTCCGATAGGCGTCGAATCGCGAGATGTGCCGGGCCCCGGTCCCGATCCGGGCCCCGGATTCGGGGCGGACGCGACGGCAAAGCGCCGAAAGAGCTCACGGCTTTTCAACGGACGCCCGCCCAGATGGGGCTCCAGAAGGCGTCGCAGAAGTGCCCGCGCCTCGCGCAGCTGATGCGGGGCCAAGCGATCGCCCTGCGCCAAGGCGAGCAAGGTCGCACCGGATATGCGCTCGGTGCGGTCATCCGCCTGAGCCTGCCGCATGCCCTGTCCGGGGACCAGCACATAGACCCCGTCGGGCACCACCTGACGATCGCAGTCGGCCTCGACATCTAAAGCGATCGCATAGCCCAGCTCGTCGAGCAGCCGAATCTCGAACTGCCGGAGCAGGCCTTCAAGGTCGTCGCCGCCCGCCAAGCCCGTGAGCGCGGCATGATAAAAGGCGAACAACGGATCGTGCGGATCATCGCGACCGAGCAGGCGCACCAACAGCTCGTTGAGATAAAAGCCGCACAGCAGCGGGCGCCCGAGCAGACCGATCGCCGGCCCGGCAGCCTCCACCCGCGTCAGGGTCAAGACCTCGCCGCGGCCGAGGGCATCCAACCACAGGGGTTGAAACGGCTGGAGCAAGGCACTGGTCGGGTGGCGCGCTCGGCGGGCACCCTTGGCGATGGCGGGGAATCGCCCTCGCCCGGCAGCGAAGACCTCGAGCAGGAGACTGGTGTTGCCGTATTCGCGCCGATGCAGCACGAAGGCCTGAAACAAAGACCCGCGAGCGTTCACGCCGCGGACTCAACTGCCCCCGCGCCCGTCCAAGGGTCCGTCTCCGTAGCCGAGACGCCCCAAGGCGGCCTCGTCGCTCGACCAGCTCTTCTTCACCTTCACCCACACCTCCAGATGCACCGGGCAGCCAAACACCTTCTGCATCTCCAGGCGCGCTTGCGTGGCGGCGGCCTTCAGCGCCTCGCCCTGGCGACCGATGATGATGGCCTTCTGGCTCTGGCGCTCGACCCAGATCAGGGCATTGATCTTATAACGCCCGCCGGCCTCCTCGAAGCGCTCGATCTCCACCGTCGTGCGATACGGCAGCTCCTCGCCGTAACGCTGCACCAGTTGCTCGCGCACCAGCTCGGCGGCAAAGAAGCGCTCTGAGCGATCGGTGATTTGATCCTCGGGAAAGACCGGCTCGCCCTCGGGCAGGCCGCGCAGCAGGGCAAGCTCAAGCACCTCAACCTGGTCCCCGTTCGCCGCGGAGACCGGGATCAGGTCCACGAAGGCATGACGCTGACCGAGATCCTGCAGATAGGGCAGCAGGTCCTCTTTGCTCGCGACTCGATCGACCTTGTTGACGGCCGCGATGACGGGCACGCCGGCGGTCGCAATGGCTTCGAGGGCAGCTGCGTCCTCGTCTGTCCAGCGCAGCGCCTCGACCACGAGGAGCGCCAAGTCGGTGTCGCTGATCGCCGTGCGAGCCGCGCGATTCAGATAGCGGTTGAGTGCGTTCGCCCCGCGCTGATGGATGCCGGGGGTATCGACGAAGAGGATCTGGCCCTCGGGGCGTGTCTTGATGCCCAGGATGGAGTGGCGCGTGGTCTGCGCCTTGTGCGAGGTGATGGCGAGCTTCTGCCCCATCAGCCGGTTAAGCAGGGTCGACTTGCCGACGTTCGGCCGCCCGATGATGGCCACGGTCCCGCAACGAGCGGCGATGATTTCAGACATTCTTGAGCTGCTCCAGCATGGCGTGTGCCGCCGCTTGTTCCGCACCGCGTCGGGTGCTGCCCTCGGCGCGGGTACTGAGATCCGCGTCGGGGAGCGCGCAACTGACGACAAAGGTTTGTGCATGTTGATCGCCGCCGGTGGCCACGACCGTATATTCGGGGAGCGGACGGCGCTGAGCCTGGAGCCATTCCTGCAGTTGGGTCTTGGGGTCCTTCCCGGCATGGGTCGCGCTCGTCTGCGCCAAGCGCGTGGCAAACAGTCGCAGAACGAGCTCGCGTGCGGAGGTGAATCCAGCGTCCAGGTAAACGGCCCCCCAAAGGGCCTCGAAGGCATCCGCGAGGATGGAGTCGCGGGCATAGCCGCCGGTGCGCAGCTCCCCGGCGCCCAGATGCAGGTAGTCGCCGAGATCCAGCCCGCGGGCCAACGCGGCCAGGGTCTCGCGCTTGACCAAGGACGCACGCATGCGGCTCAAGGTCCCTTCGTCCGCCTCGGGGAAGCGCTGCCAGAGTGCCTCGGCGATCACGAAGCCGATCAAGGCATCGCCGAGAAACTCCAAGCGCTCGTTGTTGGCGGATCCTGCACTGCGATGGGTCAACGCATGAAGGAGGAGCTCCTCGCGCGCGAACTTGTGTCCGATGAGCCGGGCGAGCCTGAGCGGGTCGGCGTTCACGGATCGACCTTCGCGCAATCGTCCGTCATTGGCCCTTCACCTCGACCTGATAGGCGAAGGCCGTGCAATCGCGATCTCACAAGCACCTCCGCGCGAACCGGACCCCGTGATCCGGCCCCGCGTGAACCGATCAATTAATCCCGTCGCCCAGACGACCCCAGGCGATCGGGGAACCGTCGCGACGCCCGTCCCAATGCATCCAGATACCGAATGCCTTGCCGACCAGGTTGTCCTCGGGCACGAAACCCCAACAGCGACTGTCGTTGCTATTGTCGCGGTTGTCGCCCATGACGAAATACTGCCCTTCCGGGACCTTGATCGGACCATAGGCCAACACACGACAACCCGGAGGCAAGTCGGGGGCGTTCTGTCGGGTCAGGATGCGATGCTCGACCTCGCCGAGCTGCTCGAGCGCTTCGCGCGCACCGGTCATCTCGGCCCCCGAACCGACACCCGTATAGCGCCCGATCGGCAACTGAGCGACCGGCTCGCCGTTGCGGTAGAGGGTTTTGTTTTGGTAAGCGATCTCGTCGCCCGGAACGCCGATCACACGCTTGATGTAATCGACCGAGGTGTCCTGCGGGAACTTAAAGACCACCACATCGCCGACCTGAGGGTCGCCGATCGCGAGGAATTCGGAGTTGAGCACCGGCCAGCGCAGCCCGTAGGCGAACTTGTTGACCAAGATGAAATCGCCGGTCAACAGCGTCGGCATCATGGAGTTCGACGGGATGCGAAAGGGCTCGACCAAAAAGGAGCGCAGCACCAAAACGGCGAAGATGACCGGAAAGAAGGAGCGCGCATACTCGACCAGAACCGGCTCCTTGTACGCCGGTTTCGTCCGGTCGGTGAGCGTGCCGCTGCCGACAGCAGCCGCAGCCAACCGACGCCGACGCGGCGCGAACATCACCGCATCGACCAGCCAGATCCCGCCGGTCACGGCGGACGCCAACACCAAAAAGGCAGGGAAATCGAAATTCATGGGTAGGTTTATGAGGCCTCTCGGTGATCCATGGATAGCGCTGCGATGATGCGATCGTTTCTCAGCTCTCGGCGTTGAGAATACCGATCGACCATCCAATAACGCATCAAAAAATCTTAAGGTGATTTTCGGAAATAAGCATCCGGCTGCGCATGCCCGGAAGACCTGAAGGGCTGTGCGTGCGAATCAATTCGCACCTACAGGCCGATAGCTCCTTTCCCGGAAATCCCCTCATCACTTGAACCGCGTCGACTCAAACGTTCATTGGCCCCGAAAAGGCTGATCAAACGCAAAACCAAGCAGATCGCTCCTGACGCGGTTCAATCTTCAATTCTCTTTGCCGACCTGGAGCACCGCAAGAAACGCCTCCTGCGGGATCTCCACACGGCCGACCTGCTTCATGCGCTTCTTGCCGGCCTTTTGCTTTTCCAACAGCTTGCGCTTGCGGCTCACATCGCCGCCGTAACACTTGGCCGTGACGTTCTTGCGCAGCGGCTTGACCGTGGTGCGTGCAATGACCTTGGTCCCGATCGCGGCCTGGATCGCCACCTCGAACATCTGGCGCGGGATCAGATCCTTCATGCGCACGGTGATGTCGTGACCGCGGTTCTGCGAGAGTGCGCGGTGCACGATCGAGGAGAGCGAGTCCACCTTGTCGCCGTTGATCAAGACGTCGAGCTTCACCAGATCGGCGGCCTGGAAGCGTTTGAACTCGTATTCGAACGAGGCGTAGCCGCGACTGACCGATTTCAGCCGATCGAAGAAATCCAGCACCACCTCGCTCAACGGCAGCTCGTAACTCACCTGCACCTGACCGCCGAGGTATTGGAGCTGCTTTTGAACCCCGCGCTTCTCGATACAAAGATTGATCACAGAGCCCAGATAATCCTGCGGCACCAGGATGTGTGCCTCGATGATGGGCTCGCGAACCTCGCGGATCTGACCGGGGTCGGGCAGGTTGGCCGGATTGTCGATCTTGATGAGCTCCCCGTCCGAGCGCAGCACCTCGTAGACCACGGTCGGCGCGGTCGTGATCAGGTCCAGGTCATACTCGCGCTCGAGTCGCTCCTGGATGATCTCCATGTGCAGCATGCCGAGGAAACCGCAGCGAAAGCCGAAGCCGAGCGCTTGGGACACCTCGGGCTCGTAGTTCAGCGCCGCATCGTTGAGCCGCAGCTTACCCAGCGCCTCGCGCAGATCCTCGTAGTCGTCGGAAATCACCGTGTAGAGCCCCGCGAAGACCCGCGGGCGCACCTCCTTGAAGCCCGGCAGCTTGGGGGCGGGGGAGTCGGGACGGGTGATGGTGTCGCCGACCGGCGCACCGTCGATCTCCTTGATGCCCGCGATCATGTACCCGACCTCGCCCGCGCCCAGACGATCGCGCTCGGTCTTCTTCGGGGTGAAGACGCCGACCGAGTCGACCTGCTGCGTGCGTCCGGTCGACATGATCAGGATCTTGTCGCGACGGCGCATCTCCCCGTTCATCACGCGCACCAACGAAACCACGCCCACATAGGGGTCGAACCAGGAATCGATGATCAGTGCCTGCAGGGGTGCGTTCACGTCTCCCTGCGGCGGCGGGATGCGCTGCACCAGGGCCTCGAGAAGCTCCGGGATCCCCTCGCCGGTCTTGGCGCTCACCCGCAGCGCATCCTCGGCATCGAGACCGATGATCTCTTCGATCTCCTTGATGACGCGCTCGGGCTCGGCCGAAGGCAGGTCGATCTTGTTGAGCACCGGCAGGACCTCGAGCCCCTGCTCGATGGCGGTATAGCAGTTGGCGACGCTCTGCGCCTCCACACCTTGGGCGGCGTCCACGACCAGCAGCGCGCCTTCGCAGGCGGCCAGCGAGCGCGAGACCTCGTAGGAGAAGTCGACATGCCCGGGCGTGTCGATGAAGTTCAGCTGATAGATCTCGCCGTTGCGCGCCTTGAAGTCGAGCGTGACGCTCTGCGCCTTGATCGTAATCCCGCGCTCGCGCTCCAGATCCATCGAATCGAGCACCTGGCTCGACATCTCGCGATCGGTCAAGGCGCCGCTGTGTTGGATGAAGCGGTCGGCGATGGTCGACTTGCCGTGATCGATGTGGGCGATGATCGAGAAGTTTCGGATATGACTAAGGTCTGTCATGAAGCTGAAGGTCGCCCGGGGATAGGGTGAAGAGCGCGCGGCAGGCGTACACGCAAGCCGATTCGATCGGCCGGGCGCGCGAGCGAGTGTCTGAAATGAGGGCGAATCATAGCAGACACGGGGGCGATGGGCATGTGCAGCAGAGCACCGGTCACAATGACGAGCTCGCAGCCTCCGGGATCGCCGACCTGCACATGCGTCCAGCGCCCCACCCGCCCGCAAGGGAAGAAGGGAAACGCTTAGCCAAGCGCTTAGGTATCCCCCCCTCCCCTGGCGGGAGGGGGTTAGGGGGAGGGGGTCTAATGGGTTACCGTCGACCCGCTGGCCCGAAGGATGGCGGAAGAGGTCGACTGCAAGTCGACTATCCCGGGCGTTAGAGCGCCAGCTCGAGCACCTGGCGCGAGCGTGCGAGATCGACATCCTGCCGCTCGCCGAGCGCGGTCATGCCGTGACGCTCGAGTTGATCGACCAGCGGCGCGATCGCCTCGGCGCCGATCCCATAGCCGGAGAGGCGTGTCGGGACCTGGAGCGACTCGAAGAAGTCGCGGGTCCGCTCGATCGCCGCGTCGATGCGCGCGTCCTCGTCGCCGTCACGCAGACCCCAGACCCGTTCGGCGTACTGCAGGAGCTTCGCTCGCTTGTCGAACCGTCTGACCTGCAACATCGCCGGCAAGATGACGGCCAGGGTCTGGGCATGATCCAACCCGTGCAGCGCGGTGATCTCGTGGCCGACCATGTGGGTCGCCCAGTCCTGCGGCACGCCGGCGCCGATGAGTCCGTTCAGCGCGAGGGTCGCGGTCCACATGAGGTTGGCGCGCACTGCATAGTTCTCGGGCTCGGACAGTGCCTTGGGGCCTTCCTCGATCAGGGTCAGGAGCAGACCTTCGGCGAAGCGGTCCTGCACCTTGGCATCGGCCGGATAGGTCAGATACTGCTCGGCAATATGCACGAAGGCATCGACGATGCCGTTGGCGACCTGACGCGGCGGCAGCGTGTAGGTCTTGGTCGGGTCCAGCACCGAGAAGCGCGGGAAGACCAACGGATGGATAAAGGCTAGCTTGTCGTGCGTGGCACGCCGCGTGATGACCGAGCCCGCGTTCATCTCCGAACCGGTCGCCGGCAATGTCAGCACGCTGCCGAAGGGCACCGCGGCGGTGATCGGCGCCTGCTTGGCGAGGATGTCCCAAGGCTCGCCCTCGAAGGGGATCGCCGCGGCAATGAACTTGGTCCCGTCGATCACCGAGCCGCCGCCGACGGCGAGCAGAAAATCGACCTTCTCGCGGCGGGCGAGCTCGACCGCCTGCATCAGCGTCTCGTAGGTCGGGTTCGGCTCGATGCCGCCGAATTCCAGATAGTCGGTCTCGCCGAGCGTCGCCTTGACCTCGGCCAGGGTGCCGGTCTTCACGACGCTGCCGCCGCCGTAGGTGATCAGTACCCGGGCCCCGCTCGGGATCTCCGGGCCGATCGCCGCGATCTGACCTTCACCGAAGAGGATGCGGGTGGGATTGTGGAAGACAAAGTTCTGCATTCGTAGGCTCCATTGTGTCGCGCACTCGTCGCTCAGGCGAGACGCCCGGCACTATAGTCACGCACCGCTTGTTGAATCTCTTGCATGGTGTTCATGACGAAGGGGCCATGCTGGGCGATCGGCTCGCGCAGCGGGTGCCCCGCGATCAGCAGCACCCGTGCCTCGCCCGCTTGCTCGCCCGCCGGCTCGCCCCTAGCCTCGATGACCACGCCGTCGGCGTTCGCCGCGTCGGCGAGGATCGCCATGCGCTGCGACGGGACCGACTGCCCGGCAACAGCGACCTCCCCTCGATACACATAGATGAAGGCATTCTGCTCGATCGGAAGCGCTTGCTCGAATCGCGCGCCCGCCGGCAGATGTAGATCCAGAAACAGCGGTGCCGTTGTCTCGCGCGTCACCGCGCCGGTCACGCCGTGGGTCAAACCGGCGATCACCGTGACCGCCACGCCCGCCTCGGTCTCGAAGCGCGGAAGCTCGCTTGCGGTGAAGTTGCGATACCAGGGCCGGATCATCTTGTCGCGCGCGGGCAGATTGAGCCAGAGCTGGAAGCCTTCCATGCGACCTTCCGCCTGTTGCGGGATCTCGGAGTGCACCAGACCGCTGCCCGCCGTCATCCACTGAACGCCGCCGGTCTCGATCAGACCCTCGTGGCCCGCGCTGTCGCGATGCAGCATGCGCCCGGCGATCATATAGGTCAAGGTCTCGAAGCCGCGGTGCGGGTGATCCGGAAAACCGGCGATATAGTCGTCCGGATCATCGCTGCCGAAGGCATCGAGCATCAGGAAAGGGTCAAGTCGCTGCTGCAGCGGCTGGGCCAGCACCCGAATCAGGTTCACGCCTGCACCGTCGGTGGTCGCCTGGCCCACCACGAGTCGCTCGACGTTGCGGGACTGCCGCACGGAATCGGTTTGAAAAATGGTTTCCGTCATCTGGATCTCTCCTGAATTAAACCGCGCCCGGTGCGGTATGCGATGTTTCTGGATGGGATCGGCCTCGGCAGACTTGACGAGCGCTGGAGCTGGCGCGGTTTAAGAGATTAAAAATTAATCATTTTAAACCGCACCCCCCACTAATGCCCGGGAATGCACCAAAGGTCGAACTCACTCGAAAATCAGCATCTCGCTCTGGACGCGGTTTAGGGTAATGGGTGAACAAGCGCAGCGCAGTCCACCAACGCCGGCTCACGCGAATGCCGCTTCGAGATCGGCCTCGGCCTCGGCGAAACCCCGCTCGGCGGACTCGGGTCCCATGTTGAGACCTTCGGCGTAGATGAACCGCACATCGGTCATGCCGAGGAATCCCAGCATCGTCTTCAGATAGGGCACTTGGCTGTCGGCCGGGGTATCGCGGTACCGACCGCCGCGCGCGAGCGCCACATAGACGCGCCGACCCGCGAGCAGACCGACCGGCCCCTGTTCCGTGTAGCGGAAGGTCACGCCGACACGGGCGATGGCGTCGATCCAGTTCTTCAACTGCACCGGTACGCCGAAGTTGTACATGGGCACGCCGAGCACTATCACGTCGGCCGCCTTCACCTCTGCGATCAGGCCGTCGTCGAGCGCCACGCGCGCGGCCTGCTCGGGCGTGCGCTGCTCGGGCGGCGACGAGAGTGCGACGAGGGCGTTCTCGTCCAGAATCGGATGAGGTTGGCTGGCCAGATCGCGGACCTGCACGCGCGCCGTCGGCTTCTCGGCGCGCAGGCGCTCGACGACGGCCTCGGCGATTCGGGTGGAGTTGGCGCCCTCGCGGCGCGCGCTGGCATTGATCTGCAGGATGTTCATCGTTTCGCTCTCGGCATCTGGTTTCAACTGTTACCTGATATATTGATGCCGATACGCTGAGAGTAGGCGTCGAATCGGATAACATTGCCCCACCTATGGAACAATTCGAACCCAACGACCTCCTGATCTTCGCCCATGTCGCCGAGGCGGGGAGCTTCAGCCGTGCCGCCGAGCAGATCGGTCTGCCCAAATCGACCGTCTCGCGCCGGATCTCCGTGCTTGAAGACCGGCTAGGCGAACGCCTGATGCTCCGCACCACACGGCGCCTGACCTTGACCGAGCTCGGAGAGCATCTGCTCGCCCACGCGCGCCAAATCGCCGACGAGGTCGACGCGGTGCGTGCGCTCGCCGAGCACCGCCAGGCCCAGCCGAGCGGACGGCTGCGCGTCTCGATGCCGGGCGATTTCGCGACCCTGCTGTTGAGCGAGATGCTGGCGAGCTACATCGCACGCCATCCGGCGGTGACACTGGAGCTGGATCTTTCCCCGCGACGCGTGGATCTACTCGGCGAAGGCTTCGACATTGCGGTGCGCACCGGCGCACTGCCGGACGATGCACTGCTCGCGGCGCGCCGTCTCGCGCTCTTCCCGATCGGACTCTATGCGGCACCGCGTTATCTGGCCGAGCACGGCGAACCGGCGATCCCGGACGATCTGCTCCGACACCGGGCGCTCTGCCTCGTCGGGCGCGACGGGGAAACCACGCCTTGGACCCTGACCGACGGGACGGCACACTGGGAAGGTATGCCCGAGGGCCGCATCGCCGCGAACTCGCCCGACATCCTGATCCGCTTGGCAGGCGCAGGGGCCGGGATCGCCGCCGTTCCGGACTGTTACGCGGCGCGGGATGTCGAGCAGGGCAGCCTGCGGCGCGTGCTTCCCGCATGGGCGCTCCCGGCTCAGACGGCCTGGGCGGTGTTCCCGGGTCGCCGACTGATGCCTGCGAAGACACGCATCTTCATCGACATGCTCGAAGCGGCGCTGGGCGGTGCGCCCGGAAACCTTCGGCCGAGCAATCTTCGGCCCGGATGATCGGTCGGAGTTGATCGGTCGGGTTTGACCCGCGGAATCGGGGTCCGGATACTTCGGCGACACAACTTGGAAGGACCGCTCGAAGGCGGCCCGTTCACCCGCTCGCATCGCCCGCTGACGTCACCCACCATCATGGCCGCTCGAAAAAAACGCTCTCGGAAAATACTGTTGCGCCGGATCGCGCTCGCGCTGGCGGTCATGATGGCGCTGTCGGTCGTGTTGGTTTTCATTCTGCGTTGGGTCGACCCACCCACCTCCGCCTTCATGATTCAACGCTGGATCACCGCCCATTCCGAGCCCGGCGACCCGCCTTACGTCTATCATGAGTGGGTCGATTGGGATGCCATCCCGGCGGCCGTCAAGCTCGCCGTCATCGCCGCGGAAGACCAGCGTTTCCCCGGTCACCGCGGGTTCGACACCATCGAGATCGAGCGGGCCTGGCAGCGCTATCGTGCCGGGGAAAAGCTGCGCGGGGCGAGCACCATCAGCCAGCAGACGGCGAAGAACCTCTTCCTCTGGTCCGGCCGCGACCCGATTCGTAAAGGACTCGAGGTCTGGTACACGCTCTTGATCGAGTCGCTTTGGCCCAAGGAGCGGATCCTCGAGGTCTATCTCAACATCGCCCAGCTCAGCCCGAACACCTTCGGCGTCGGGGCCGCGAGCTGGCGCTATTTCGATCGCCCGGTGATGGCGCTGAGCAGCTCGGATGCCGCCCTGATCGCCGCCGTGTTGCCGAATCCCAACATCTATCGACTCGAAACACCCTCCGCGACCGTCCAGCGCCGCGCCGGCTGGATCCGGCGTCAAATGGCCCAGCTCGGCGGCGTGTCCTATCTCAACAAGCTCTGATCGTGCCGCGTCATCGGTTCAAGTACCCCAATTGATCGACGCCGAAGGGTGTCGGAGTTAAGCCGAGCCGCGCGAAACTGTCGTTCTCGAAGCAGACGTTCCCCTCCATCAACATCCGGATCTGATCGCGCGAGATGGGAAACCAGGGATAGCGGTCGAGCACGCTCGCGGTTGCTTTGATGGCCATCGCCGGGGCGGGCAGCATCAGCTTGGTCTTGCCGGACGCCGCAGCAATGGTGGTGAGGATCGCCTTCCAGCTCATACGCTGAGGGCCGCACAAGCTGTAGGTCTGGGACTCGGTGCGCGACTCGTTCACGGCCAGCACGAAGGCCGCCGCGACGTCGTCGATATGGACCGGGGCCAGCTCGAAACCACCGGCATTCTTGGGGAACAGGCCGCTGAAGAAGAGCGGCGCGGGCATCGGGCTGTCGATGATGTCCTTCTTGAGCTGGGAACAGAACTCCATCCGACCGTCCGGGTCACCGAAGATGACCGAGGGGCGGAAGATGGTCCAGCGCAGCCCGGACGCCTTGAGCGCCGCCTCGGCAAGTGCCTTGCTGCGCTGATAGGGCGTGCCCTCGACATGGACCCCGTTGGCACTCATGAGGATGAACCGGCCCACGCCTTGCCGCTTCGCCGCCGCGATCGTGTCCTCGACACCGACGCGCTGCAGCGCATCGAAGGTGATCCCGCGGCCGGGGAACTCGCGCAGGATGCCGATCAGATAGATCACCGCATCCGAGCCCTCCAGGCAACGATCGAGCGCCCCCGGATCGGCGACGTCACCCGGGACGATATCGCAATGCTCAGGCTGCGCGATCTTCTGCTCGCTGCCCGGCCGGACCAGAAGCCGTGGCCGATGACCGGCGGCGATCAAGTGCCGAGCGATGTTGGTGCCGACAAAACCGGTACCGCCGATGATGGCAACCTTCATGTGAGCCTCCTTTCGCGTTGATTGGGTGTGGCGGACGACGGGCCGTCATCCGGCCAAAACCGCGCCGGGTGCGGCATGCGTCGTGTGACGGATTGGCTTGGTCGCGCCGGCTCCGACAACCGTCGGAGCCGGAGCGATTTTAATCGAGAAGATCTGGGAGATCCGAACCGAGACCAGTCCCGTGGAGATGCCCTTCGAAAGATGCGTATCTTGTCTAGGATCGCAAGGCACGCTGTCCAGGTCTTGTAAAACTTTCGCCCCGCCTGAACCTGCCCCGGTACACATCAACCCGTTTCATAAGGGCTCGAAATGTCGAAAACCTATCTGATCGTCGGCGGCACGTCCGGCATCGGCGCCGCGCTGCTCGGGAAGCTCGTCTCGCGCGGCCATCGCGTGATTCAACTCTCGCGTCACCCGGAAGCAGCCCCGGATCATCCGGCGGTCACCAGTCTGCATTGGGACGTCCGAACGAACGACTTCCCCGCCGATGCCCTGCCGGCGACCCTCGATGGCCTCGTCTACTGCCCCGGCACCATCCGGCTGCGCCCCTTCGAACGGCTCGCCGAAAAGGAATGGACGGAAGACCTCGAGATCAATCTGCTCGGTGCGGTGCGGGCGCTGCAGGGTGCGATGAAGGCGCTCAAAGCGGCGGAGTCCGCCAGCATCGTGCTGTTCAGCACGGTCGCCGTCGGGACCGGGTTGCCGTTTCACGCCTCGATTGCGAGTGCGAAGGGCGCGGTGGAAGGCCTGACGCGATCGCTCGCGGCCGAGCTTGCCCCGCGCATCCGGGTCAACGCCGTGGCGCCGACCCTGACGGCGACACCGCTCGCCGAACGTCTTCTCGGAAACGAGTCAAAGCGCACCGCGGCGGCCGAACGGCACCCCCTGCGCACGATCGGAGAGCCCGAAGATGTCGCAGGTGCCGCGCTGTGGCTGCTGGAGGACGCCCGGATGACGACGGGGCAAGTGATCCGCGTCGATGCCGGTTTGGCGAGCTTGCGGTCGACCTGATGCGCTCCGAAGCGGTTCGACGATGACGTCAACCGCTTCGAGACGTCCCCCTGCTCCGGAAGACGTCGGCGATTGAATCGGAACTCGTGAATCAACCTCCGACGGCGCGCGCTCCCGTGTTCAGGGCGCCATGCGGAAGCGTACGGGGGATACTGATTTGGCGGCGCGCCCGGCGCAGATTGCGACGTGCGAGTCCGAAGACCTCGTCGATGGCTTCCTTCGCCGTCTTGCGTGCGTCCCGGACGATGATTTGTCGTCCGTGGGCGATCTTGGCTGAGAGCTCGCAGCGGACGCGATGTCCGTGGAGCGGGTCGAACTCCTCTTGGATGGTGGCCCGGGCATCCAGGTCTTCTCCCGGGAAGCGTGCCGCAAGCTTGGCCACTTCCGTCTCGATGTGACGGCGGATATCCCCGTCCAAGGCGAGGGTATCCCCGCCGATTTTGATCAGCATACTCTTCGAATCTCCGAAGACCCTGTCCAAGCGGACAACCGAGGTTGCCTCGTTCGGTCGGGGTCGGTCTGTGGGGGGCGAGCGGTGCGGAAGAACGTGTGTCGGATAGGACTCCGAATCGGAGGGGACACAACGCGGCGTTTTCGCTCGCGTAGAGATCATGGCGTCGCACGCGCCGAAAAGCAAGGCAAGGAAGCTGCGCAGACGCGACGGCCCTTGTCGGACGAGGCCGTAAAGTCGATCTCCGGGGGCGGCATCAACCCGAGGCGGCGCAGTCGGACGCTGCCGAACGACCCGAAGCTGACGGCTCATCAAACCACCAACACCAACTCCGTGGAATTTCCGACCAGATTCTGTCGAACTTTTCGCCCGCGTGCGTCTCGAAAGCCGCGAGCCTCCTCGGAGGCTTTCTGACTCCTTGTCGTGTTCCCCGCCTCCGGCGGGGTTTTTTTGTCCGCAGCGATCAGCGCGGATCGCCGCAACGCGGCGTCACACCCGGCCGCACGTGCCGATCCGACGGGGCGACGGATTCGGGAACCCTTCGACGCCTTCGGACTCGAAGGAAACGCAACGATGAGTTCTCCTTAGTTCGCTCGCCCCGCATCGCGGGGCGTCTTTTTGTCCGTCGGATCTCGGTTCAACCCATGCCCGAAGGCGACACCATCCACAAGCTCGCGACCTTCCTGTCCGGCGCTTTGGTTGGCCAACGTCTCGACGGCGCCCGTCTACAGGGTCGCGCCCTCCCGGCTCTTGCGCGGGATCGCGTGCTGCGGGTCACCAGCAAGGGCAAGCATCTCTTCATCGACTTCGAAGGCGAGGCCTCGCTTCGGGTTCACCTCGGGATGTACGGATCCTGGCATCGTTACCCGATCGGACAAACGTGGCAGAAGCCCACGCATCGGGCGACACTCGTCTTGAGCGCCGCAGGGCAAGACTACGTCTGCTTCAACGCAAAAGAGGTCGAGATCCTCGATGCCTGCGGATTGCGGAGACGCGATCGAACCGACCGCCTCGGTCCGGACCTGAGTCGCGATGCACCGGCCATCGAGTCGCTGCTCCAGCGTGCACGCGATCTCTTGCAACCCGACACCGAACTCGTCGATCTGCTGCTCGATCAGCGCATCGCCAGCGGCATCGGCAACGTCTACAAATCCGAAGTCCTTTTCCTGGAGCACTGCGCACCGAGGACCCGCTTGGGCGACATCTCGGAAGAGACCTTCGCCGCCCTCTACGGGAGGGCGGAACGCCTTCTCCTGAACAACCTCGGCGGCGGTCCCCGGATCACGCGCCCCGTCGACGACGGTCGCGGCATCCTCTGGGTCTACGGCCGCGCCGGAAAGCCCTGCTTTCGCTGCGGGATGGACCTGCTGCGGGAACGTCTCGGGCAACACGCAAGATCCACTTACTGGTGTCCTGCCTGCCAGTCAGAACAAGGCATTCCCGGGAACGAATCAGAGCATATGTAGGGGGCGAACGCGCGCATCCCGGGATTCCCGGCCGACGCTCAAGGCCCCATTGGAAGCGCTACCGTCAAGGTCGCGACGTCACCCAACACCGCGCGGATCTCGGCAAGCGTCGGAGCCCTCGTGTAGGCCGGGTCGTCGAGCCGCCCAAGGCAGGTCATGCGCATCAGATTCGGGTCATGACTGTCGTCGAGCCAAAAGTGATAGCCCGGGCGAATCATCTGCGACCCGCCGCTGTCGCCGTGTCCGGCCAGTTGGAAGCGAACGCCTTCGGTTGGACCCGGGGTCGGAAGGCGGCCGGACACCAAGGCGATATAGTTCTGCACACGAGTGATCGGGATCTCACCGGCCGGGATGCTCTGAGTGCCCTCGTGATCGATCCGACGGAACTCGAGAACACAGCTCGTCCCGCCGCCCGCACCTCGCGCGCCCCGATCCGACAGGAAGACCCGCGCCCGTCCGGGCGGGACCGACACCGGCCGGTTCAGCGTCAGTGTGCTGCCTGCAGGGACCTCCACCCAGCCGGTCTCCATGGATTCGCGCACGAGGGTTTGACAACCACAGATCAGCAAGACCAGCCCGCCGACGACGGCTGATCGGACTAGGGTGTTCACAGTCATGAGTTTTATCCCGGTTGGTTGCCTGACAGAGGTCGATATCGTGGCGAGCGAAGCCGAGAGCTTGCCGAGACGTCTGGTCAAGAGTGTTCCTCGACACTGGAAAATTACACGAAATGCACTCATACTCCAGCGTACACGCGATGACATGGCAACCGACGCCTCGACCCCATCGGCGCGGTCACTCGTACCACACGGCTCGACGGCAAGGACGCGCGAATGGCAAGGGCACTCGAAAAACCCCGAACCGGCTTTACGCTCATCGAGCTCCTGATCGTCATCGGGGTGATCGCCATCCTCGCCACCGTGGCCTTCCCCGCCTATCAGGACCAGATCCGCAAGGCACGACGCACGGACGGAAAAACAGCCCTTCTCGGCATCGCGATGGCTCAGGAGCGCTTTCGGGCTAATTGTAGCCGCTATGCCGACACACTGGATCCCGATACTTCCGGGATGGTCTGCGACGATCCTGCTTACAGCCTGCCGCTTGCGGAAGAAACCCCGGACGGCTGGTACAAGCTGAGCCTAAACACGGTCAATGCCGCCGGTTATTCCGCCGTCGCTACGGCCCAAAAGGCCCAGGTGGCCGATCGCGCGGGCGGGGTCTCCTGCACGGTCTTGACGATCGACCAAGAAGGCGCGAAGGCGCCGCGTGAGTGCTGGCGCTGAGACGCACCGCAATGGGCGGCGATGCACGCATCCGCGGAACGAGTCCGGAGGCACGAGCGAGTATCGCCCGTGCGCGACGAGTCGCTCACCCGAAGACCTCGCCGGGCTTCACCCTGCTCGAGCTCATGATCACGCTGTCGGTGCTCGCCATCCTGGCCTCCTTAGGCGTTCCCGCGATGCAGGACATGCTCGAACGCAACCGGCTCAAGAGCGCAGCCCAGGCGCTCGCGGAGGATCTGCAATGGCTGCGCGGCGAGGCCATTCGGCGGAATCGGGATTTGCATCTGGTATTCGATGACGGCACGCCTTGGTGTTACGGCATCACCGAACGCACCGATTGCGATTGTCAACTGACCGACCCGAACGCCGGCGACGCCTGCACCCTGTCGCCGCCGACCGCGGATGCCGTGCCCCTGATGAAACGCGTCGGCAGCGCCGATCTTGGCCGGATCAGTGCGACGACGACATTGAGTCAAGGCTTAACCGGATTCGAGCCACGACGCGGAACCACGATTCGCATGGGCTCGGGGGCGGCAGGCTCCGAGCTCAACGGCAACGGTAACGTCACCTTCAGTACCCCGAACGGTGATCAGCTCAGGATCATCCTGAGCGTACTCGGCCGTGTCCGGCTGTGCTCGCCGAATCAGTCCGTACCCGGATTCCGCGAATGCGACTGACCCTTCACTCGCCCTCGATCAACCTTGCCGACATGGCGCTCCGCCGACAGGCCGGCGTGACCCTAACCGATCTACTGGTCGGCACAACCGTCGGCGCACTCGTCCTCATCGGGATCTCCACGACCTATGTCCTCGGCGCACGCGCCACCACGCAAAACGTCGAACAGGCCCGTTTGAACCAAGAGCTGCGCACCGTCCTCGAGATCATGCAACAGGATCTGCGTCGCGCCGGATATTGGCACTATGCGTCGCTGACCGCTCCTAATCTCCAGGAGAATCCATTTCAGAGCACCGTCAATGGGGTTGACCATCGGCTGCGCACGGACAAGGTCTCCGGAGAGCCAAGCGAGAGCTGCCTGGTCTACAGCTATGACCTTGATGACTCGGGAGCCATCGGCGTTTGTAAACGAAATAAGGATGCGCCCTGCCTAGTGACGGGATCACACTTCGATTTGCCGCCGTATGACCAGGAGGCGGTGGAGATGTTCGGCTTTCAGCTCAAAGACCAAGCCGTTCGGATGCGCCTCGGCCGCAAGGACGGAGCGGATACGACATTCACCTGCAACAGCGGCCGTTGGGAGCGAATTACCAGCAACGATATTCGCATCACAACTTTGCAGTTTACGATCCAAACCAAAGAAGTCAATCTAAAGGCAGGAAAGGAAGGCAGCGCCTGCGACACCAGTGAGCTTTGCCGGGAGACGCGTTGGATCGACATCCTGATGACCGGGCAACTGCGTGATGACCCGGACGTTCGGCAAAGCCTCCGAGCCACCGTGGACGTTCGCAATGATCGTTACTTCATCAAGTAATCGAGACCCGCGCAGGAA
>NZ_DATITZ010000211.1:0-7232 GCF_035467215.1 Thiocapsa sp.
TCGTGGAGCAGCAGAGGAACTCGCGCGACTTCCTGCTGGTGAGTCAGATCGGGGATTCACATCCGCTCAAGCACAAGCACGCGCCGGTTGCCATCGCCATCGTGATCGGGATGGTCGCCGTCGTCACCGCGGGATGGCTCAGCATGTTGGAGGCCGCACTGCTGGCCGCGGGGCTCATGATCCTCACGCGCTGCACCGACAGCCGCACCGCGCGGCGCTCGCCGGACTGGCAGGTGCTGGTGGTGATCGCAACCTCCTTCGGCATCGGTGCTGCCTTGGAGAAGACCGGCGCGGCCTCGCTGGTGGCCGGCGGTCTGATCGGGCTGGCGGACGGGGATCCCTGGGTGACCCTCGCCTTGGTCTTTACGGCGACCGCACTCCTCACCTCGCTTGCGACCAACAACGTCGCGGCGGTGCTTGTGTTCCCCATCGCCGTGCAGGCGGCCCAGAGCATGGGAGTATCGCCGGAGCCCTTGATCTTGACGGTGATGGTTGCGGCATCCGCCAGCTTCGCCACCCCGATCGGGTATCAGACCAACCTGATGGTCTTCAATGTCGGCGGCTACCGCTTCGGGGACTTCGTGCGGATCGGCGTTCCCTTGACCTTGGTCGTGGGATTGGTGACGGTCCTGATCGTTCCGCTCGTCTGGTCCTTTTAAACCGCGCCCCACGCGGTATGGGATGTTTTTTGATGGGATCAGCCCCGGCGGATTCAACGACCGCTGGAGACGGCGCGGTTTAAGAGATTAAAAAAGATATGATTTTAAACCGCGCCCCCTAAGGGCCGTGGATGCACCAAACGCCGAGCTCACTCGAAAGTGAGCATCTCGCTCTGGACGCGGTTTAACCGAAAACCCGTGATCCGCCAGGCACGGCCCGATCAGCTGACGAAGGAGCAGCAATAGTCGGTCAGCGCCCGCACGCGAAGGCTGAATGTCGCCTGAGCCGGCACCTCGAACGACTCCCCGCCCTGCACCTGCACCCAATCCGCAGCATCGGGCAGCAGGACATCCAGATCCCCCTCGAGGATCTCCATGATCTCCTTGTCGTGCGTGGTGAACTCGTAGTCGCCCGGCTGCATGATGCCGAGCGTCTTCTTGCTGCCGTCGGGAAAGCGGATGGTGCGGCTGGTCACGCCGCCGTCGAAGTAGCAGTTGGCCTTCTTGACGACGCTGACATTGGTGAATTCGGACATGCGACTGAACCTCGTTCTCTGAGAGTCGGTGACGGAGCGCGCCGGCAAAGCGGACCGCGCAGTCTAAACCGCGTCCAGAGTGAAATGCGTCATTTTCATTTTGTGTCGGGCTCGAGGATTCTTCCGACCTTTGCATGGAAGCGGTTTAAATTTTAATGTTTTTAATGACCTAAGCCGCGCCGACTCCAACGGTCGTCGAGTCTGCCGTGGCCGATCCAATCCAAAAACAACGCAGACCGCGCTGAGCGCGGTTTAGGAGCGATCCGCGTATCATGCGCCGCAGTGTCATTTGCTGGAAGTCATTCAGGAGAATCCATGGCCCGGATCACTCAGGTCCACGCGTTCGGACCCGCCCTCGCCTTCTGCATCGTCGGCGCCCTGTTTCTTGTCGCGGCCCAGAACGTCCAGGCAACGCCTTGGGCCGCGGTCGCCGCGCCGAGCAGCGGGCCGCCCGAGGTGATCGGCGGCGTGTCCAACGGCTGCATCGGCGGTGCCGACGCACTGCCGGAGACCGGGCCCGGTTACGTGAGCATCCGACGCTATCGCAACCGCTACTACGGTCACCCGGCTCTGCTGCGCTTCGTCGAAGACATGGGCCGCGCGCAGCAGTCGCGCGGCGAGCGTCTCATCATGATCGGCGATCTGAGTCAGCCGCGCGGCGGGCGCATGTCGTCGTCCCATCGCAGCCATCAGAACGGATTGGATGTCGACATCTGGTTCACGCTGGCGGACTCGCCCGCTGCGGCCCGGCGCCTGATGGACAATCGCTCCGATCCGCAAAGTATGGTCCAAGCCGGCGGACGTTCGGTGGGTGCGGCCTGGGGGCCGGCCCAGGCCAGCCTGATCGAGACGGCCGCACGCCATCCGGGTGTCGATCGGATCTTCGTGAACGCGGCGATCAAGCAGGCGCTGTGCCGAAATAGCGACAGTGCCGATCGGGATTGGCTCCGCAAGATCCGCCCTTGGTGGAGTCACGATGCACACTTTCATGTGCGGCTGCGCTGCCCGGCAGGAAACCCGGATTGCGAATCGCAGGCCGCGCTGACCGGCGACGAGGGCTGCGGGGCGGACCTCGCCTGGTGGCTAAGCGACGAGGCCCTCAAACCATCGAAAGGCGGCGGCAGTGCAGCGAAGCCCGAGCCACGCATGCCGCAAGCTTGCAGCGCGATCCTGCGCGATTTCTGATCGTAGGTCCCGGCAATCGTTTAGGTCGGGTTCGGCGCGCCGTAAACCGACGTGGCGGCTACCCGAGACGGCGCATGTCGGATTGCGCTTCGCTTATCCGACTACATCCTTTCGGTGCTTACATCTCTACGAGACAGCGCGGCGCAAGGCCGCCTCGACCCGCGCCGGCTCGATCGGAAAGGCGATCGCCTCGAAGACCGGAAAGCGTGCGGTCATGGCGTCGAGCTTGTGTCGGTATTCGCTCTGGTAGAAGCAGATCACCTTGACCTCGGGATGGCGCTGCAGGCGCGCCATGAGGGTCTCTAGGTTGCTCGTGCGATCGCGAAAATCGGACTGGAAGTTGTATTCGGCGACGATGACGTCCGGGATACGGCGCTTGAGCGCCGCCTGCGCCTTGCGCTGCGAAGCGACGACCTCGACCTCGAATCCCAGGCTGCGATACAGCGGGGTCAGATTGGGGTAGCCCCCGAGCTCGACGATGGCCAGGAGTGTCGGTGCAGGGTCGCTCATCAGGCGAAGACCACCCAGGTGGTGGCGATGTATTTCACGCCGTCCCGGAGCACCGCCGCCCGGTGCTCGTGGGTCCAGAAGGGGGGGAAGAGGACGAGCTTGCCGCGCTCGGGGCGCACGGTGACCTCCTGATAAAGGAACTCGGTCTCCCCGCCCGGACCCGGCACATCGTTTAGGTACCACAGCGCCACCAACTGGCGTTGACTCAGCTCGTGACTGCCGCCGTCGACGTGCCAGTGGTAATACTCGCCGGGCCGATAGCGCTGGACCTGGTAGCCTTCATCCTTGAAAGGCCCTTTGAAATAGGGATAGGTCTCGCGAAATTCCTTGATCGCGGCGGCGAGCGAGCCGAAGAACATCCGGTCGACATCCTTCCAATCCGGCTTGTTGCTCACGACCAGATCCGTGGTGCGCTTGACACCCGGATCCTCGGTGCGAAGCTGCCCGACCCGCCCGGCATACTGGTATTCGGGCTGGGCCTCGAAGCGCTCGATCACGGCGTCGCAGAAGGCGGGCGGAAGCGCCAATGACCGCTCGAAGATGAAGCTCCCGGCTTTCACCTCGCGGATCGTGGGCAGCGGGGGCAGGTTACGTTCGACGGCGAAGGTCATGGCGGCTGAGTCGACTCATGGAAGGTGCGAGCTATTGTCCGGATTCGATGCGGCCGAGGTCAAACCGGAGCGCATCCGCGGGCTTGAGTCGGGGATCGGAGATGCAATATGGGATCGCTTCCGGCATCGGTTGGAGGGTGCTTCCGTCAGTGACCCTAGACCGGGCCGGTCGATCGGGATCGAGATCATGGACATGCTTGAGACAGACACCCGGACGCCATCCGCGCCGACCCAAACCGAACCGCTGCAGTCGCCCTCATGCAACTGACCCGGCGTCATCGCCTCGCCGATTGGGTCATGCTGCTGTCGCTGACCCTGATGTGGGGCACGTCCTTTCTCCTGACAAAGATCGCCGTCGGCGGCCTGCCGTCCGATCTGGTGGTCGCGGGACGTTTGGTCGTGGCCGCGGTGCTGCTCGTCCCCGCGGCCTGGATGCTCGCGGCCCGGCCGGTCGCCGGGGCGCGGCTCTGGGTCTTCTATGTCCTGATCGCCGTATTCGGCAATGTCCTGCCCTTTTCGCTGATCGCCTGGGGCCAAACCTTCATCGACAGCGGTCTGGCCGGCATCCTGATGGCCGTGATGCCGTTGGCGACCCTGGGGCTCGCCCATTTCCTGGTGCCCGGCGAGCATCTGACACGCTATCGCGTGGCTGGTTTTCTGTTGGGATTTGCCGGTATCGTGGTGCTGGTCGGCCCGGACGCCTTCGCGGACCTCGCCAACGGCCAAGGGCACCTGCTGCCGATGCTGGCGGTGCTGGGCGGGGCCATCAGCTACGCCGTCTCCTCGATCCTGGCGCGGCTGCGCCCGGCGAGCGACGCGCTCTTCAGTGCAGCCTCGACCATCTCGCTGGCGTCGCTGATGATGGTGCCGATCCTTTTCATGACCGGGGATGTCGCCGTGAATGTCTCGGTACAGGCCGCCCCGGAGACACCGCACCTGATCGCGGTCGCGCTGCTCGGCGTCTTTGCGACCGCGATCGCGACCATCGTCTACTTCAAACTGGTGAAATCGGCCGGCCCCTCCTTCGTCTCTCAACTCAATTACCTGATCCCGTTGTGGGCGGTCGGCGTCGGGATGCTCTTCTTGGGCGAGGAGCCCGAGCCGAACCATCTCTACGCACTCGGTCTCATCCTGTGCGGCATCCTGGTCACCCACCTGGAGCGACGCGGCACCCCGCGCACTCGAATCCCGGCTCCGCGCAGGTCGGGTTAGCGCAGCGTAACCCGACATTCGCCCTCGCACCGAACCGCCGACGTCGGGTTACGGCGCACTCACTCGAACAGGTCGCGGAAGGCCTTGGAGAAACGCTTGTAGGCATCCCATCCGTCCTTATCCATGACCTGATCGATGACCCAGCGGTTCTCCTCGCTCGGACTCATCAGGGATTGGATCTCGAAGCCGAGATGGCGCAGGAAGGCGTAGCTCGGGCCCTCGTCGTCGAATTGGTAGTCGGCATACTCGCCCGAGCGCGCGTTGAGCCGCGCGATGAAGGGCCCGCCGTAGTCGCCCGGACCGAGCAGATCCTGCGTGTTGTCCTGCACATGCTCGAAGACCTTCTTCGCAAAGGCGGTGATGAGGGTGCGGCGGTCCTCGTCCTTCAAGATGCCGTGCGACATGCGATCCGCGATCTGGATCAGGAAAACCAGGTACTCCTCGATCACGTCCAGGCGCTGACGATCGCTCTCGTAGACGAAGCGCTCGCAGTGCAGATTGATCGCCTTGTCCACGGCGATACTCCAGGCGATGAAGGCCAGCGCGCTCGCGATCTCCGGGAGCGAGCGCTCCTGATCGTCGTTCCACCAATGACTCTTGATACGTAATGCCACGTCCGACTCCTGTTTCGCGACTTGTTTGGACCGACGCCGCCCCGAGGTTGGCAGGGCGGAGCGAAGCTGTTAGCTTGATGTCCTATCATTCTACTCAGAAAAAAGACCCTTCCGGCTCGAGGTGTACAGATGCCGAACCCTGCAATCAGCGTGCTGGCCGAGGCCGTGCAGTACAACTGTCACGTCTCGGATGCACGCCACGGCGCCGATGACTCGCTCTGCATCTATCTGATGAAGATGCGGGAATACTTTCGCTGGGAAAAGCACCTCCCCTATGGTGCGTCCTTGGAGCGCGAGCAAGTCGGGGAGTGGCTCCAAGCGCGCGAGCAGCTCTGGGAGGAGCTCGAAGAGGCGCAGTTGCGGCCCATCGAGATCGACGGCCAGCGCTACGACCCCTTCGACGCGGATGCCATCAACAGCCGACTCGCCCCGCTCGGTCTGGTCTACAGCGGCGGGCTCGGCAACCGGGCCAAGCCGCACTTCGTTCTCGGCGCGCTCGAGCAACGCCGATCGAGCGAAGGTTACTCGGTCTTCGTGGTCGCCGACGAGTATGCCCGTGACCTGACCGCGCCGCCGGCCATGACCCTAGGTCGAACCATCTTCGTGCGGCGCGAGTCTCTGCGACGTTATCTGTGGGAGAAGCTCGAAGGCTGGCGCTGGCATCGCCCCGACAACGCCCTCGGGCGCGCCTTCGCCTGCTACGACTTCGAGGGTGCACTCGAGGCGTCGCTCGACGCCATGACCGAGCACGAGATCACCACCCTTTTGCTGCACGAACAAGGCGAGTACGCGGCCGGACAGCGGCTCGGAGAAGACTGGAACGCCATGCTGATGTCGCTCGCCAACACGCCGGCCGAGCTGATGGCGCGTGCGGTGCGCGATCACCTCGCCGATTGTCTCGTCACCCTTCCGGCGCTCGCCGAGGCGGGCGAGCCGGCCTCGCTGCATTTCTATATCGGCACCTTGACCGGCATGCGTCTGCATCTCTTTCCGGCGCTGCGCGATGCCTATGCGTCCTGGCTCGGGACCGATGCGCGTGATGCGTTCGTGCACATAGCGGATCAGGGTCGCGCCCATTGGGAGCAGCTCGCCGAGGAGATGCTCGGGCTCTACCGGCGCCACGACGGCGACACGCCGGATGCGAGCCCCGAGGCCTTCCCCGATGCGATCCGGCATCTGGTTGAATCCCGTCGACTCTAGCACCCGCACAAGGAATCCATGCGACCGGAACCCGCAGTGATCGACGCCCATTGCCACATCCTCCCCGGCCTCGACGATGGCGCGCACACCTTCGAGACGGCGATTGACATGGCCAGGGCAGCCGTCGCGGGCGGGACCCACGGGATCATATGCACACAGCATCATCGTGAACGGGGTCTACAAGAACCGGCAACCTGATCCGGCACGCCTTGGCGGACCTGCAGCGACGCCTGCGGTACGGCGTCACGCCCGTCATCACCCACCCCGAGCGCAATCTCGTGCTCGCGCGGCGCCCGGAGCGCTCGGCTGAATGGATCGATTGGGGCTGCAAGGTCCAGCTCACCGCGCAGAGCTGCAGCGGTGATTTCGGCGAGCGTCTGCAACGGCTCAGTCGGCGCTGGCTGGGGTCGGGATGGGTGCATCTGATCGCCTCGGATGCCCATCGCCCGACGGGGCGCAGTCCCGACGCCCCGGGCGAGGCCTGGGCCCGCGTCGCCGAGTGGCTGGGGGAGGATGCGGCAACCCTGCTGACACTGGACAATCCGCGACGTCTGCTCGAAGGCGCGGATCTGTCGGCGCTGCCGCCCTGCACGAGCGCCGACACAACGCCGGTCGGAGGCGACTGGCTGCGCTTTTGGCCCTGGCACCGTCGAGCGGGGTGAGCTTGCGCGGCACAACGGTCGTGCGGGTCAGCCGCTGCCGACC
>NZ_DATITZ010000212.1:0-20275 GCF_035467215.1 Thiocapsa sp.
GCTGAAGGTCGCAGATGACGTCGTTGAAGTCCTGCCGCACGAAATGGGGCAGCAGGAAACGATCGTGCAGCTCGGTGCCCCAGCGCACGGGCTTGCGACGGTAGGGGTCCTTCCAGAAGCGCGCGACCAGGGTGCGCAGCAGCAGCATCTGGGCGAGGCTCATGCGGGCGTGCGGCGGCATCTCGAAGGCGCGGAACTCGACCAGGCCCTGACGCCCGGAGGCGCTGTCCGGCGAGTAGAGCTTGTCGATACAGAACTCGGTGCGGTGCGTGTTGCCCGTGACGTCGGTCAGCAGGTTGCGCAGTACCCGATCGACCACCCAGGGCTGCGGCACCTCGCCGGGCGGCATCTGCTGGAAGGCGATGTCGAGCTCATAGAGCCGGTCGTCGCGTGCCTCGTCGACCCGCGGGGCCTGGCTGGTCGGACCGATGAACATCCCCGAGAAGAGATAGGACAGGCTCGGGTGATGCTGCCAGTAGCCGATCAGGCTCTGCACCAGGTCGGGCTTGCGCAGGAGCGGGCTGTCGGCCGGGGTCGGGCCGCCGAGGGTGACATGGTTGCCGCCGCCGGTGCCCGTATGGCGCCCGTCGAGCATGAACTTCTCGGTGCCGAGCCGCGCCTGGCGCGCCTCTTCGTAGAGGATGTGGGTGTCGCGCACCATGTCGTCCCAGCTCTCGGACGGGTGGATGTTGACCTCGATGACGCCGGGGTCGGGCGTGACCGCCAGCTTTTGGAGCCGATGGTCGCGCGGCGGCTCGTAGCCCTCGATGATGATGGGCATCTCGAGCTCGGCGGCGGTGTCCTCGAGACACATCACCAGATCCAGCCAATGCTCCAGATGGGTGAGCGGCGGCATGAAGCAGTAGAGCCGACCCTCGCGCGGCTCGATACAGAGCGCGGTGCGGATCAGGTCCGGATGCAGCTCGTCCGGCAGGGCCACCTGGGGATGGAGCGACTGGTGGGACTCGTCCGGAGGCGTCATACGCCCGTAGCGGGCGGCGAGATCCTGCGGCCGGTGCCCCTGCTCGCGGATCGTCTGCGGCGCTTGGGCCGGCTCGAGCAGGCGCGTGTAGCGGCGAGCCACCTCGTCGAATGGCGAGCGCAGCGGGGTGACCGGCTCGAAGGGGTTGCGCTCGGGCACCTGGTCCAGCTCGGCCTCGGGGACGTAGGGCAGGGCATCCAGGGGCAGACGGAAGCCCATCGGCGAGTCGCCCGGGATCAGAAAGAGGTTGCCGTCGCGGAAGGTCCAGCGCCCGCTCTTCCAGCGACCCTCGGCACCGAATCCCCACCAGCGCAGCGGCAGCACATAGCCCGCGACGCGGTTCAGACCCTGTTGGAAGAGTCGGGTCAGACGTTTGCGTTCGTTGGGGTCCTTGAGCTTGTTGTCGAGCGGGTTGACGTTCGCCGGCAGACGCGCCTCTTTCCAGAGATAGTAGAAGACGTCTTCGTGGGCCTGCGAGGCGAAGCTCGGATCCACGCCCAGGTGACGCGCGAGGGTGCGCACGAAGGTCTCGGCCTCCGCAGGCCCATGTCCGTATTGGGTGTTTTCCCGCCCGAATAGCTCGGGGTTGCGCCAGACCGGTTGTCCATCCTTGCGCCAGAAGCAGGAGAGCGCCCAGCGCGGCAGCTGCTCGCCCGGGTACCATTTGCCCTGTCCGATGTGCAGCAGACCGCCGGGTGCGAACCGGCGCTTGAGGCGCAGCATCAGGTCCTCGGCCAGGATCTTCTTGGTCGGGCCCAGCGCGGCGATGTTCCATTCGGCGCCGTCCATGTCGTCGATCGACACGAAGGTCGGCTCCCCGCCCATGGTCAGGCGCACGTCGTTGGCCTTGAGCTCGGCGTCGACCTGATGGCCGAGCGACTCGATCGCGGTCCACTGCTCTTCCGTGTAGGGCTTGGTGACACGCGGATCTTCGTGGATGCGGGTGATCTCGTTGTGGAAATAGAGCTCGACCTCGCACTTGTCGGTCGCACCCGTGATAGGCGCGGCGCTGCGCGGCGCCGGGGAGCAGGCAAGCGGGATGTGACCCTCGCCGGCAAACAAACCCGATGTGGGGTCGAGCCCGATCCAGCCGGCGCCGGGCACATAGACCTCGGCCCAGGCGTGCAGGTCGGTGAAATCGGCCTCCGGACCGGAGGGGCCGTCGAGCGATTTGACGTCCGCCGTCAACTGCACCAGATAACCGGAGACGAACCGCGCGGCCAGACCCAGGTGGCGCAGGATCTGCACCAGCAGCCAGGCGGTATCGCGGCAGGAGCCCAGACGCCGAGTCAGGGTCTCCTCGCAGGTCTGGACCCCGACCTCCATGCGGATGACATAGTTGATGTCTTGCTGGAGACGCTGGTTCAGATCGACGAGGAAGTAGACCGTCTCGCGCTTGGTCCGGTCCACGGCGGAGAGCCACTCCTTCAGCAGCGGTCCGCTCTCGGTGACCTCCAGATAGGGTGCGAGCTCCTTGCGCAGGTCGGGCTCGTACTCGAAGGGGTAATAGAAGGCATAGTCTTCGAGAAAGAAATCGAAGGGGTTGATCGTGATCATCTCGGCGATCACGTCGACCTCGACCGTCAGCGTCTTGGCCTTTTCGGGAAAGACCAACCGCGCCAGATAGTTGCCGAAGGCGTCCTGCTGCCAGTTGATGAAATGCTCGGCGGGTTCGACCTTCAGCGAGTAGGAGCGGATCGGTGTACGGCAGTGCGGGGCCGGGCGCAGACGCACGACATGGGGTGCGAGGTTCACCGAGCGGTCGAAGCGGTATTCGGTCTTATGGTTAATGGCGACGAGGATCGACATCGGGGCTGGGTTCCTGGCTGAAGTGTCGGGTTTCGAGTCTGACTGTCGCACCGCGGCGCTGGCGGGGTTCGGTCGGACGAAGAAGGACGGGTCGAGGTGTTGCTGTCTTGCCGTGGGGTGGCGATCCGCGGTGATGATTAAGCAAAGATCGTTCCGAATCATCGCCGAGGGATTGGGTTCAGGTGCCAACGATCCCACAAAACACCGGCGCTGTCTTGCGCAACGGATTGCGAAACGGTTTGCCTCTCGGCCGCTGAGCGGTCTCGAGGTCCACGGGGACAGGGAGTCGGGATGCGGCGCGGGCCGAGTCGTTCGGTCGAGCGCGAGAGGTCGACCGGGTCGCACGCCGGAACGGGTCGTTTCGGATACCGAATGGTGCTCCGAGTTGGCTCGGTTCGCTTGCCCAGTGTTGGTGCGTCCTCGGCATGGGGCACGGGCCGATGCCGGATTTTGATGCGGTGACCACCGTCGGGGCGATCGCGGTCACTCGGACGTTCAGCTCCGCCATCACGCGAGCAACTGTCGCGGCGCGGGTATTCACACCGAACGCGGGCGCCAAGGTTGCCCTTTTGGCTGAAGACCTCGAAGGTCCATCCGGAACGTGTCGGAGCGACTCGGAGTGCAAGTCTTGTCTCGGCGCCGGGAAAACTCGAGCGCAGCCGGTATACCATTGGCCGTTCTTGTTTCCTCCCGAGAATCCGCCCTCATGGATCTGCGCGCCCTCTACCTCGCCCTCTTGCTGATACCCGCGGCGCAGGCCGCTGAGATGCCTGTCGAGGCCGTATCCCGATCCACGGGATCGGATCCGCATCTGGACCCGGAGCGGTCGCAACGGGGTTATATCGGCGCCGCGGTCTGTGCAGAGTGCCACCGAACGGAGTTTGACCTGTGGAAGGGGTCCGACCATGACTTGGCGATGACGCAGGCCACGCCGCAGACCGTGCTCGGCAATTTCGATGACGCTGAGATCGAGGCCCATGGCGTCAAATCCCGGTTCTTCCGTCGAGACGGCGGCTACTTCGTGCAGACCGATGGACCCGACGGGGAATTGCGGGATTATCCGATCCGCTACACCTTCGGCTGGTCTCCCTTGCAGCAGTATCTGATCGCGTCTCCGGGCGGCCGGCTTCAGGCGCTCGGCCTAGCCTGGGATACGCGCACGCCGGAGGAAGGCGGACAGCGCTGGTTCCATCTCTATCCCGATGCCGACCCGAGCGCGCCGATAGACCAAAGCAACCCGCTCCATTGGACCGCCGCGGATCAGACCTGGAACTATCAGTGCGCAGACTGCCATTCGACCGATCTGCAAAAGCGCTACGACGCGGAGCAGCAGGTCTACGACACCCGGTACGCGGAGATTAATGTCGCCTGCGAGGCCTGTCACGGACCCGGTGCCCGCCATGTCGAATGGGCCAGGGCGCAGCCTGCCGGAGAGAACGCCGAGTCGGCCGCGGCGACCGATGCCGCCGGCCGGGGTCTCCTGGTCGACCTGAAGGATCGCGACGGCGGTGTCTGGCAGATCAATCCCGAGACAGGTAAACCACAGCGCTCCGTGACCCGCTCGCCCCGAGGCGGTCCTCATGTGCAGACCGAGACTTGCGCCCGTTGTCATTCCAGACGCGGACGCATCCAGGACGCGCTGCCCTCGGGCGAGCCCCTGCATCAGGGTTTCCGGCTCGCCCTTCTCGATCCCGCGCTCTACTTCCCGGACGGCCAGATCAAGGACGAGGTCTTCGTCCACGGCTCCTTCATCCAAAGCCGCATGTACCATCAAGGCGTCGTCTGCAGCGACTGCCATGAGCCCCATAGTCTCGAGCTGCACGCCGAGGGCAACGCCGTCTGTGCGCGCTGTCATACGGCCAGCCGCTACGATTCGCCCGAGCACCATCATCACCCGGCCGGCTCGACCGGCGCCGTGTGCGTGGCCTGTCACATGCCGCAACGCGAGTACATGGTCGTGGACGAGCGCGCCGATCACAGTCTGCGGGTGCCTCGGCCTGATCTGTCCCTGAAGCTCGGCACCCCCAACGCCTGCAACGCCTGTCATCGGGACAAGGACGCTGCTTGGGCGGCGAGCGCGGTGGAGACCTGGTACCCGGACCCGGCGTATCGGGGACCACACTTCGGCGAGGCGCTGCATGCCGCGGACGTCAATGCCCCGGATACCGCCGAGCGGCTGCTCGCGCTCGCGGCCGATCCGGCACAACCCGCCATCGCTCGGGCCAGCGCCCTGGACCGCCTCCACGACCACGTGGATCCGACTGCACTCATGACCGTGCAACGCCTGCTCGCCGATCCGCAGGCGCAGGTACGCGCCCAGGCGGTGCGCGTCCTGGACCTCGCGGACCTGCAGACGCGCGTCGAGCTGGCCTGGCCGCTGCTGTCGGATCCGGCGCTCACGGTGAGGCTGGAGGCCGCTCGCGTCCTGGCGCCCGTGATGACGCAAGGGATCGGGAGCGAGCTGGCGGAGCGTCTGAGCGCCGCCTTGGAGGCGTATGCGATCGCGGAGATGGTGAATGCAGACCGACCCGAGGCCCATCTGAATCTCGGTCTGCTGGCGTTCGAGGCCGGCGAGCCCGTCATGGCCGAGCAGGCGTATCGCAACGCCTTGAGCCTCGATCGGAGGTTTACCCCGGCGCGGGTCAATCTGGCCGACCTCTATCGGGCCCTGGGGCGCGAGTCCGAGGCCGAGGCGGAGCTGATGGCCGGACTTGCGGCCGAGCCCGTCACGCTGTCCGAGCGCGCGGATCTGCACTACGCACTCGGTCTTGCGCAGGTCCGCGCGCAGCGGCTCGATGCGGCCATCGAAGCGCTGGCGCGTGCCGCCGAGCTGTCCCCGCAGAACAATCGCTATGCGTATGTCTACGCCGTCGCACTCGACAGTGCCGATCGGACCCCGGAGGCCCTCGCCGTCCTGGAATCCGCCCGAGAGCAGGCCCCGACCGATCGGGACATTCTGATCGCTTTGGTCCAATACAACGTGATGCTCGATCGCGCGGAGGCCGCCGAGCGCTGGCTCCGGATACTCGAAAGGCTTCCAAACCGTTCGCGGGCAGTTCCGACGGCAGCGATCCGGGAGCCGCTGCCGGATGTGGATTCGAGTGGGAGGCTGACTGAATGATCGACACGATAAGCTGGCTGGCGCTGGCTTTTGGGGCAGGCCTGGCGGCGCGCCAGATCGGTCTGCCGCCGCTGGTGGGATATCTGGTGGCGGGTTTTACCTTGCACGCTTTCGGGGCAGAGGCGACCCCGATGGTCAACACGCTGTCGGACTTGGGCGTGACCCTTCTGCTTTTTTCCATCGGGCTCAAGCTCAAGCTCAAGAGCCTGGCCGAGCCCCAGGTCTGGGGCGTCGCCAGCCTGCACATGCTCGCCTTCATCGGTGTGCTCGTACCGGCCCTTTTGACGTTCGGTGCGCTCGGCTTGCCCTACCTGGACGCACTCGGTCATCGCAACACCCTGATCCTCGCCTTCGCGCTCAGCTTCTCGAGCACCGTGTTCGCCGTGAAGGTGCTCGAGGAGAAGGGCGAGATGGGCTCCCTCTACGGCACCATCGCGATCGGCATCCTCATCGTTCAGGATCTCGCGGCGGTGTTGTTTCTGGCCTTCTCCTTGGGCAAGGTGCCGATGCTCTGGTCCCTGCTGCTTTTCGCCCTGATCCCGTTACGCGGTGTCATCGGCCGGGTTTTGGATCGCGCCGGACATGGCGAGCTGCTGTTGTTGTTCGGCATCACCTTCGCGCTCGGCGGCGCCCAGCTCTTCGAGGCGCTGCACATCAAGGGTGATTTGGGCGCACTGCTGCTCGGGATCTTGATCGCCCCGCATGCCAAGTCCGGGGAGTTGGCGAAGTCGCTCCTCGGGCTCAAGGATCTCTTTTTGGTCGGGTTCTTCCTGAGCATCGGATTGACCGCGGTACCCAGCGCCGATATGGCGCCGACCGTGCTGCTGCTGGTGCTGTTCCTGGTGTTGAAGGGGTTCCTGTTCGAGCAGCTCCTGTTGGCCTTTCGGCTGCGCGCCCGTACGGCCTTGCTCGGGAGCTTGTCGCTGGCGAGCTACAGCGAGTTCGGTCTGATCGTGGCCGCCATCGCCGAGAAGTCGGGCTGGCTGTCCTCGGATTGGCTCGCCATCGTCGCGATCACCGTCGGCGTGTCGCTGGTGATTGCCGCTTTGCTCAATGCACGCGCTCACAACCTCTACGAGCTATTCAGCGATCGGCTGCGACGCCAAGAGCGCAGGGTACGCCTGCCGGTCGAGCGCGAGATCGATCCCGCGGACGCCAACGCGATGATCATCGGGATGGGGCGTGTCGGCACCGGCGCCTACGATACGCTCACGCTGGACAAGGGGCTCAAGCCCGTGGGTATCGATGCGGACCCGGATGCCGTCGCGCGGCACTCGGCGCA
This sequence comes from Thiocapsa sp., assembly GCF_035467215.1. Lineage (GTDB taxonomy): Bacteria > Pseudomonadota > Gammaproteobacteria > Chromatiales > Chromatiaceae > Thiocapsa. The sequence continues at coordinate 7,195 of NZ_DATITZ010000212.1, forward strand.
CGGTCGCAACGTCGTTCAGGGCAGTGCCACAGACGCCGATTTCTGGCACCGTCTGCATCTGGACGACGGTCACATCAAGCTGGTGCTCTTGGCGATGCCGCAGGTCTCGGAAAACGTCTTCGCCGCCGAGCATCTGATCAAGGAAGGCTTCGCGGGAACCATCGGCGCCATCGCAAAGTTTCCCGACGACGAGGCGATCCTGCGCGCCGCCGGTGTCAGTCAGGTGTTCAACCTCTATGCCGAGGCGGGTGCCGGTTTTGCTCAGCATGTCTGTACCGGACGCGGGCGCGAGGTCGAGGATCGACTATCCCCAACGCCCGGCGCGGCCGCCGGTGTCGAGGATGCGAGATGAAACGACCTGGCAAAGCGGAGGAGGCGGATGGGGTCGCGGCGCAGCGGCGTTGCTTAAACCGCGCCCGGTGCGGTAAGCGTCATGTGTTGGAGTGGCTTGGCCGCGCCGGCTCCGACGACCGTCGGAGCCGGCGCGGTTAAGGTATTAAAAAATCTTAAGTTCTAAACCGCGTCTCACTCGGATCGAGGATATCTCCGAAGCCAAGCGCACACTGAAGACGATGCATGTCGCTCTGGACGCGGTTTAGGCGCTCATCGCCAGGGGAGGTCCGTCGAGGGCATCGACGAGATGTGGGATTTGCGACAAGGCCGGCGCGCCGTCCATGAGCAGGGCGATCGGCATGACCTCGAAGATCTCCTCGGGCGGTGCACCGAAATCGAGCGCCGCACGCGCGTGCAGGTGGATATGATCGCGGCGCTGCTCCACCAGAGCGATGCCCAGCGCGATCAGCTCCCGGACATGATGCTGGATCGGTCCGCGCCCGAGGACGTATTCACGCCAGGAATCCTCCCAAGAGTCCCACATCTCGCCGCCTTCGCGCGGGCTCGCCTTGAGAAAGAGCGCGATCTTTCGGACCTGCGTGAGCTCGCCGGGCATGACGTGCAGGCGAATGGCCTCCTTCGTGTGGATGTCGATGCAGCGTCTGCACTGCTTCGTTAGGGCCATGCCCAAGGTGATCAGCTCTTTGTTTTTCCGATCGATGATGCCCTTGCGGGTACTGACCTGAGACATCTCGCTGATGATCTCGAGGAACTCCTCGAGGCCGTACTCGCGGGCGCGGGTCAGGGACTGCTTGAAGGTGTCGATACTGCTCATATGCGTTGCTGCCGATGGGTGCGTGAAAAGATCGATGAGACCATGGGGTCTATTAGGTCCATTAGAAGTTTAGCAACTATTGTACCGTAGAATGTTGCAGCGCAGCAGGCGTCGGGCATCCGAGGCGAGGTTTTTTCTAACCGACGGGTTCCGATCAGCGACCTGGCCGGCGATCGCAATCTCGCTTGCGCGATCCTGGTGACGGGCCCATATTTAAACGATGCGCCGCGCTCATCCCGCCACCGCCGTCCTGATCCTTTTCTGCGTCTTGGCATTCCAGGCGCAGACATGGGCGCGTGTTGCGCTGCCCTGCGAGCACATCGCCGATCTCGGCGGTAGCTGTCCCATGCACGGCGCATCCCTCTCCCAAGGCGATCCGCAAGCCACGCCCGGAGACGGCGGCGATTCTCTCTTCGATTGCGCCAAGTGCGCCTTGGCCTATGCGCTCGGTGCCCTGCAGGTCGCGCCCTCTTCTGATCCCGCAAGTCCGCCCCCGTCCTTATCCGCTCCCGAGCTTGGATCGGACGATCACTTCTACCGGTTTTTCCCCGAAGGGCGCATTCGTCCGCCCAGACATCACCTCGCCTGATCTTCCGCCGACCCGGAGTCGAGTCCTCCGTCGACCGCAACCTCCTTGCGGCCGTCTTCCGTTCGATACCCCTTCCGGGCGGCATCCGTCATTTCGACGTCGGAGGCGACGAGCATGTCAATTTTCGATCGAGCACAACGATCCCCCGCCCCTATGCAACGGTTCCGGATCGGGTTTCTTGCCGCACTGATCACCGCCGGTCTTTTGGCCGGCTGCGAAGCGGCCCAGCCGCCGACCACGCCCGCCGGCGAGACCGGAGACGAGGCGCAGGCCGAGAGCGAACGCCTCGCCGGCGCCTCGGGCGAGTCCGCGATGGAGCACGCGCTCAAGCATCTCGACCCCAAGTACGTGTGCCCCATGCATCCCCAGATCGTGCGGGACGAGCCCGGGAGCTGCCCGATCTGCGGCATGGACCTGGTGAAGAAGCAGATGGATCCCGTGGTCGGCAAGTATCCGGAGGTCGCACTGCGTCCGGCGGTGATGCAGAACCTGGGCATGCGCATCGGAACGGTGGAGCGCGGGACACTCTGGAAATACATCCGCACGGTCGGACGGGTGGAGTTCGACGAGACGCGTCTGGCGCACATCCATCCGCGTGCCGAGGGTTGGATCGAGGATCTGCAGTTGCGCGCCGAGGGCGAGAGGGTCACCAAGGATCAGGACCTGGCGGAGATCTATGCCCCGGCGATGCTCTCCGCACAGGTGGATTTTCTCCAGGCCCTGGAGCCGCAGCCGCGCGGCGTGTCTCAGGTCAAGGCGGACAAGGCCCGCAATCTGCTGCGTCTGCTGGACATCCCGGAGGATGTGATCCGGGAGATCGAGCAGCAACGCGAGCCCCGCAACAGGCTGCCGATCCGCGCCCCGATCGAGGGCATCGTCACCGGGCTGAAGGCGCGCCAGGGCATGTATGTCACGCCCGAGACGGAGATGTTCACGATCGCCGATCTCAGTCGGGTCTGGGTCATGGTTGATGTCTTCGAGGCCCAGATCGACTGGCTCGCGCCCGGTCTGACCGCCGAGATCCGGGTTCCGGCGCGCCCCGGAAAGGTCTGGGAGGGCCGGGTCGACTATCTCTACCCCGAGCTCGATCCCGAAACCCGCACGCTGCGCGTACGGTTGGTCTTCGACAACCCCGATCTGGCGCTCAAGCCCAACATGTTCGCCGACGTCGTCATCTACGGCGGACCCAAGCGCGACGTGCTCAAGATCCCGGCCGAGGCCATGATCGTCACCGGCGAGCGCGCGACCGTGGTCAAGGTTGTCGAGGAGGGGCGCTTCCAGCCGGTCGACGTCGTCGCGGGGATGGAGCGTGCCGGCGAGGTCGAGATCCTGTCGGGGCTCGAGGAGGGCGATCGAATCGTCCTCTCCGGGCAGTTCCTCATCGATTCGGAATCCAGCCTACAGGCGAGCTTCATGCGCTTCCCCGCCGTAGACGCCTCGGGGGCCGAGACCTCCGAGGCGACGGGAGGTGCACATGCGCACCACTAGCCGTCGTCCGCGTTTCGATCGCCTGAAGGCCCCCGTCGGGAGGACACCGCGATGAAACAGGTCATCCTCTGGTCGCTTCGCAATCGTATCCTGGTGCTGCTCTCGGCCGTGCTCCTCACGGCATGGGGCATCGCGGCCCTGAAACAGACCCCGTTGGATGCCATCCCGGATCTCTCGGACGTGCAGGTGATCGTGCGTACGACATTCGCGGGGCAATCGCCTCAGGTGGTCGAGGAGCAGGTCACCTATCCCATCACGACGACCATGCTCGCCGTGCCGGGGGCCCGGACGGTGCGCGGTTACAGCTTCTTCGGGGACAGCTTCGTCTACATCCTCTTCGAGGACGGCACCGACCTCTATTGGGCGCGCTCGCGTGTCCTGGAATATCTCAATCAGGCGGCGGCCTCGCTGCCCGAGGGTGTGCAGCCGAGGCTCGGACCGGACGCGACCGGCGTGGGCTGGGTCTTCAGCTACGCGCTGGTGGATCGCAGCGGTCGGCACGACCTCTCGCAACTGCGCAGCCTGCAGGACTGGTTTCTCAAGTTCGAGCTGCAGAGCGTGCCCGGCGTGGCCGAGGTCGCGACCGTCGGCGGCATGGTGCGCGAGTATCAGATCGTGGTGGATCCGGAGAAGCTGCGCGCCTTCGGGATCCCGCTCTCGCGTGTCTCCGATGCCGTGCGCGATGCCAATCAGGAGGCCGGCGGCTCGGTGATCGAGCGCGGCGAGGCGGAGTACATGATCCGCACACGCGGCTATCTCACGGGTGTGGATGACATCGAGACCATTCCGGTGGATGTGACCGAGGCCGGAACCCCGGTGCTGCTGCGCGACCTGGCACGGGTGCAGATCGGCCCCGAGATGCGCCGAGCGGTGGCGGATCTGGACGGGGAGGGCGAGATCACCGGCGGCATCATCGTGATGCGATACGGCGAGAATGCGCTCGCCACTATCGCCGCGGTCAAGTCGAAGCTCGACGACCTGCGGGCCGGGCTGCCCGAGGGCGTAGAGATCCTCGTGACCTACGATCGCTCCGAGCTGATCCTCGCCGCGGTGGACAACCTCAAGAGCAAACTGATCGAGGAGCTCATCGTCGTCGCCCTGGTCTGTCTGGTCTTTCTGTTCCACCTGCGCTCGGCCTTCGTGGCGATCGTCTCGCTGCCCTTGGGCATTCTGATCGCCTTCATCATCATGAATGTGCAAGGCATCAACGCCAACATCATGTCGCTCGGCGGGATCGCCATCGCGATCGGCACCATGGTGGATGCGGCCATCGTCATGATCGAGAACGCCCACAAGCACCTGGAGCGTGCCGGGCCGAATCTGAGCCAGGAGCGGCATTGGCAGGTGATCGGCGAGGCTGCGACCGAGGTGGGTCCGGCACTCTTCTTCTCCCTCCTGATCGTGACCGTGAGCTTCCTGCCGGTCTTCGCGCTCGAGTCTCAGGAGGGACGTCTCTTCTCGCCGCTGGCCTTCACCAAGACCTATGCCATGGCCGCCGCCGCGGGGCTTGCCGTGACATTGGTCCCGGTGCTCATGGGGTATCTGATCCGCGGACGCATCCCGCGCGAGGATGCCAATCCGCTGAACCGGTTTCTGATCCGGGCCTACCGGCCGTTGTTGAGCGGCGTGCTGCGCCGTCCCTATCTCGTCGTCGGTCTGTCCGTCCTGATCCTCTTCAGCACACTGATCCCGCTGGCCGGCGTGGGCGGTTTGCTGGCGCCTTTGAAATGGCCGTTCCAGGCGGTCGGTCTCGTCGTCGAGCAAGGACCTCACCGAGACGCCGAGGCGCGCATCGAGGGCTGGCAAGAGGACCTTGCGAGCGCCTGGCAAGCGACCTTCAGCGGCGTGCCGGTCCTGGGCGACTGGCATCTGGGGCTCGGCTCGGAGTTCATGCCCGAGCTCGACGAGGGCGATCTGATGTACATGCCGACGACCCTGCCGGGGATCTCGATCGGCAAGGCGGGCGAGTTGCTGCAGCAGACCGATCGGCTGATTGCGAGTCTTCCGGAGGTCGAGCGGGTCTTCGGGAAGGTCGGCCGAGCGGAGACCGCGACCGATCCGGCCCCGCTGACCATGATCGAGACCCTGATCCAGTTCAAGCCGCGCGAGGAGTGGCGCGAGGGGATGACCCTGGATGGACTGATCGCCGAGCTGGATGCGCTGGTCGACATCCCCGGCCTCGCCAATGCCTGGGTGATGCCCATCAAGACGCGCATCGACATGTTGGCTACCGGCATCAAGACCCCGCTCGGCGTGAAGATCTCGGGTCCGGATCTGGCCGAGATCGAGCGCATCGGCGGCGAGGTCGAGCAGGCCTTGATGCGGATCGAGGGGACCGCCTCGGCCTATTCGGAGCGCGCAGCCCAAGGACGCTACATCGAGATCCGACCGGATCGGGTGGCGGCCGCCCGTGTCGGTCTGAACATCGGCGATATCAACCGGATCGTCGCGGCCGGCTTGGGCGGCGTCACCGTGACCCGAACGGTGGAGGGGCTGGAGCGCTATCCGGTGAGCGTGCGTTTCCCGCGCGAGCAGCGCGACGATCTGCAGAAGCTGCGCGAGCTGCCCATCGTCACCCCGACCGGCGCTCAGATCCCGCTCGGGCAGATCGCCGAGGTGGTGGTCGTGGACGGGGCCGACATGCTGCGCAGCGAGAACGCGCGCCTCAACGGCTGGGTCTTCGTGGATATTCGCGGGCGCGATCTGGGGCGCTATATCGCCGATGCACAAGCCGTGGTGCGCGATCGGGTCGCGCTGCCGCCCGGCTACTCGATCGCCTGGTCCGGCCAGTACGAGTATATGCTGCGCGCGCAAGCCAAGCTCATGCAGGTGGTGCCGGTCGCCTTGGCACTCATCTTCCTGCTGCTGTATCTCACCTTCCGCTCGACCGCCGAGGCCCTGCTGGTGATGCTCTCGCTGCCCTTTGCGCTGGTCGGCGGCTTCTGGCTCATCTATCTGTTGGACTACAACCTGTCGGTGGCGGTGGCCGTCGGGTTTATCGCGCTGGCCGGGGTCGCAGCCGAGTTCGGCGTCATCATGTTGGTGTATCTCGACAACGCGGTGAAGCAATGGCGCGAGGAGGGGCGGCTCCGGGACGAAGCCGACCTGCTCGGCGTGATCATGGAAGGCGCGGTCATGCGCATTCGGCCCAAGGCGATGACCGTCGCGACCATCTTTGCCGGCCTGCTGCCGATCATTCTGGGCACCGGTGTGGGCTCGGAGGTGATGCGACGCATCGCTGCACCCATGGTCGGCGGCATGATCACGGCACCCTTGCTGAGTCTCTTCGTGATCCCTGCGCTCTTTCTCATCCGACACCGACGGGCGTTTCGCTCCGTATAAACCGCGTCCAGAGCGACATGCGTGATTCTCATGTTGTGTCGGGCTTGAGGATTCCCCCCGACCTTTTTGGGGACGCGGTTTAAACCGCGTCCAGAGCGAAATGCTCACTTTCAGGGGAGCTCGACGTTTGATGCATCCATGCCCCTTAGCGGGGACGCGGTTTAAGATTTTTATATTTTTTAATATCTTAAACCGCGCAGACTCCAACGGTCGTCAAGTCTGCCGGGGCCGATCCCATCCAAAAACATCGCATACCGCACCAGGCGCGGTTTAACATACAAATGTATGCTATAAAGCGTTCATGGGATTCCCCCGGATGATCGAGGGTCGAGATGATGGGTCGAACACCGACCGGACAGACGCGCGAGCAGGTGTTCCAGCTCATGCGCGAACGGCTCCTGGCCGGCCAACCGCCGACCGTGCGTGAGGTCCAGGAGGCGTTCGGTTTTCGCTCCGTGCAGACCGCGCGCGCGCATCTGGAGGCGCTCGTATCCGAAGGTCGCCTCGAGAAGCAGTCGGGTCGGTCGCGCGGCTATCGGCTCGCCGACTCGGCGGTGCTCCTCTCCGGCGAAGACCGGATCGCACCGCCGCGGTTGGTTCCTCTGCTCGGACGCGTCGCTGCCGGCGCCTTCGGACTGGCGGTCGAGGACCTCGAAGGCTATCTCCCGGTGCAGTCCGACCGCGTCGGCGCGAACGAGGAGCTGTTCGGTCTGCGTGTGCGCGGCGAGAGCATGCGCGACGCCGGCATCCTGCCCGGCGACATCGTCATCGTGTGGCGTCTGCCCAGTGTCGAGGACGGCGCCATCGTCGTCGCCTTGGTGGGCGAGGAGGCGACGATCAAGCGTCTGCGGCGGCGCGGCAACCGGATCGAGCTGCATCCGGCAAACCCCGATTACGCGGTGATGACGCCGGACCCGGATACGCTTCAGGTGCTGGGGCGGGTGATCGAGGTGCGGCGTTATCTGGATTGAGGGGGGCTTCCGGCCGCCGGCCTCCAGCCATCAGCTATCAGCCGTCAGCTAACAGCTAACGTCATATGATCGGAGCATCTCGATGAAGGCGGCCTTTTCGGATCTTCAACGCGGGCTCGAGCCGAGCCGGGCGCCTGTCTCTTGGGGGCTGACGGCCTTTCGCGGTCGCTTCGCCGAGATCTCGGGCGGGGAGGCGACGGCGGCGCTGACGCTGACCATGGGTCTGGTGGCCGAGGCGCAGCAGGGCGACGAGCCGACGGTCTGGGTGACGGGGCGCGACAGTGGCTTTTATCCGCCGGATGTTGCGGCGGTCGGGATCGATCTGAGTGCCTTGGCGGTCGTGTGGGCGCAGGGTGCGCTCGAGGCCGCGCGTGCGGCGGACCTGCTGTTGCGCTCGGGTGCCTTCGGTCTCGTCGTGCTCGATCTGGGCACCGACGATGACCTGCCGCTGGCCGCGCAGACACGTCTCGCCGCGCTCGCGAAGAAGCACGAGACGGCGCTCCTGTGCCTGACGCGCAAGGGGCGGGAGCGTCCGTCGCTGGGCTCGCTGATCTCGTTGCGCGCCGATGCGACGCGCACCGGTCGTGCGCCGCCGCTGTTTCGCTGCGAGACGCTCGTCCTCAAGGACAAGCGCCAGGGACCGGGCCGGACCTACGCGGAGCTCTGTCATGGACCGGATGGCCTGTCTTGATCTGCCGGCCTTTCCGCTTCAGCTCCTGCTGCGGCAGCACCCCGAGTGGCGTGGGCATCCGGTCGCCGTCGTCGACAGCGATCAGCCGCGCGGGATCATCTTGTGGGTCAATGCGCCCGCGCGCGCCGCACGCATCCTCTCGGGCATGTCTTTTGCCGCGGCCTTGTCGCTGAGCGGGGATCTGCGCGCCGCCCCGGTACCCGAGTCGCAGATCGATCGGGCCGTCGTCGCCGTCTCCCGCCGGCTGCGCGAGCACAGCCCGCATGTCGAGCCCTCCACGGACGAGCCCGGTGTCTTCTGGCTCGATGCGTCCGGGCTCGAGCCGCTCTACGGGTCGCTCGATGCCTGGGCCGCGGGGATGGAGACGGGGCTCTCGGCGATGGGTTTGAGCGCCGTCGTGGTCGTCGGCTTTCGCCGCTTCGCGACCTATGCGCTCGCCAAGTCCGGGCAAGGCGTGCGTGTCCTTCACGAGGCAGGCGAGGAGCAGGGCGCTTTGCAGGACGTGCCTTTGGAGCGCTTGGCGATCGCGCCCGGCACACGGGACGCGCTCGCCAAGCTCGGCGTGCACAGCCTCGGTGAATTTCTCCGGCTGCCGTCCGAGGGCATCCGTCGGCGCTACGGGAAGGCCGCCTTCGACCTGCACCGGATGGCCTCGGGCGAGCTGAATCTACCGCTGCAGCCCGAGCGCCCGGTCGAGCCGGTGACGGCACGCCTGATCCTCGATCGGCCCGAGACCGATGTCGATCGTCTGATGGATCTGATCGAGACGCGGCTGCCGACGCTTCTGGATGCGCTTGCCGGACGCGGTCAGGCCCTCGAAGAGCTGCGGCTGCTGTTCCGCTTCGAGCGTCTGGGCGAGCACAAGGAACGCATCCGCCCGGCCGCACCGACCCTGGATGCCCGACAGATCCTGGAGCTGATCCGTCTGCGTCTGTCGGCGGCACGCCTGCCGGACGGTGTCGAGGAGCTGAATCTGCTCGTCCGTGGCGTCAACCCCGAGCAGCGCCAGCTCGAGCTGCTCGCCGCCCGGCCGCGCCGCGACCTCGAGGCGGCCAATCGTGCCCTGGCGCGCGTGCGAGCGGCATTCGGCGAGGCGTCGGTGGTGCGGGCGCGGCTGCGCTCGGGTCACCTGCCCGAGAACAGCTTCGCCTGGGAGCCCTTGTCCCGACTGGAGCCGGCGCGTCCGCGCACGCGTCTGCAGCGCCGTCTGGTGCGCCGTCTCTACAGGCGTCCGATCCCCTTGCCGCCGCGCCCGCGTCATGAGCCGGACGGCTGGATGCTGCACGGCTTGGAGCAGGGACCCGTGGTGCGGGTCTGGGGCCCCTATGTGGTCGCCGGCGGCTGGTGGGTGCGTGCGTTGCATCGGGAGTATCACTTCGCGGAGACCCGTAAAGGCGAGCTCTTGTGGGTCTTCTACGATCGGGTGCGACGCGGCTGGTTCGTGCACGGACGGGTGGAATGATCCCGCTCTGGTGCAAGAGCCATTTCTCGTTTCTCGAAGGGGCGAGCCACCCCGAGGAACTGGTGGAGACCTGCGCCGCGCTCGGGCTCGCCGGTCTGGCCCTGACGGATCGCGACGGGGTCTATGGTCTGGTCGAGGCCCATGTGAAGGCGCGGGAGCTCGGCGTGCCGCTGATCGCCGGGGCCGAGGTCTCGATCGAGGACGGCTCGACCCTGATCCTGCTGGCACAAAGCCGCGAGGGCTACGCCAATCTGTGTCGGCTACTGACCCTGGGCCGGCGCCGTTGCGCCAAGGGCGAGAGCCGGGTCGGCTGGCGCGAGGTCTATGCCCACGCCGGCGAGCTGATCGCGCTCTGGGGCGGGGAGTCCGCACTGCTCTGCGGGGAGGCCGATCCCTTCTTCATCGCGCATCAGTTGCGCGAGGCCTTCGAGGATCGGCTCTATGCCTTGGCGGCACGTCATCGCCGCGCGGACGAGCCGGGGCGCGAGGCGCTTTTGCGACAGCGTGCCGCGCGTTATCGGCTGCCGATTGTCGCAGGCTACGAGGTGCTCTATCACGCGCCGAGCCGACGCGAGCTGCAGGACGTGCTGAGCTGCATCCGCCAAGGCATCCGGCTTGCCGAGGCCGGGCGCCGGATCAAGCCCAACGCCGAGCATGCGCTCAAGTCCGTTCATGCGTTCGCCACGCTGTTCGAGGACGACCCGGGCGCCGTCGCCCGCACCCTCGAGATCGCCGAACGCTGCCGCTTCAACCTGGACGCGCTGCGATATCGCTATCCCTCTGAGCATCTCCCGGACGGCTCGACCTCCTCGCAATGGCTGCGGCGGCTCACGCTCGAGGGCGCGCACGAGCGTTACGGGGCGGCCTTGCCCGAGGCGGTCTCGGCTCAGGTGGCGAAGGAGTTGGCGCTGATCGAGGAGCTGGATTACTGCGGCTATTTCCTGACCATGTGGGAGATCGTCCGGTTCTGCCGCCGCGAGCGGATCCTCTGCCAGGGCCGCGGCTCGGCGGCCAACTCCGCCGTCTGCTACTGCCTGGGGATCACCGCCGTGGATCCGGTGCGCATGGGCTTGCTGTTCGAGCGCTTCCTCTCGCGCGAGCGGGCCGAGCCGCCGGATATCGATCTGGATATCGAGCACGCGCGCCGCGAAGAGGTCATCCAGCACGTCTATGCCAAATACGGCCGGGATCACGCGGCGATGGTCGCCAACATCATCCGGTATCGGGTGCGCTCGGCGGTGCGCGACGTGGGCAAGGTGCTGGGTCTCTCCGAGACCTCGCTCGATCGTCTCTCGAAGCTGCTGGCGCACGCGGGCGACGCGCTGTCGGGCGAGGTGCTGCGCCAGTCCGGTCTGGATCCCGAGCAGCCGGTGCATCGGCACCTGATCCGGCTCGCGACCGAGATCCTGGATGTGCCCCGTCACCTCTCGATCCATCCCGGCGGTTTCCTGCTCGGACATGAGCCGGTCTCGACCCTGGTCCCGATCGAGAACGCCGCGATGCCCGACCGGACGGTGATCCAATGGGACAAGGACAGCCTCGAAGCACTGGGGTTGTTCAAGGTCGACCTCCTCGCACTCGGTGCACTGCATCAGCTCCATCTCGGCTTCGATCTGATGCGCAGCCATTACGGGCGCGACGAGACCATGGCGAGCATCCCCGCCGACGACGCCCCGACCTTCGAGATGATCCGCCGGGCCGACACGCTCGGTGTCTTCCAGATCGAGAGCCGTGCCCAGATGGCGATGCTCCCGCGTCTGCTGCCGCGCACCTATTACGACCTGGTGATCGAGATCAGCCTGGTGCGTCCCGGCCCCATCACGGGCGGCATGGTGCACCCCTATCTGCGCCGCCGCGCCGGCCAGGAGCGCGTGATCTATCCCCATCCGTGCCTGGCGCCCGTGCTCGAGAAGACACTCGGCGTGCCGCTCTTCCAGGAGCAGGTGATCCGCTTGGCGATGGTGGCCGCCGACTACACCCCCGGTGAGGCCGATCAGCTGCGCCGCGACATGGCCGCTTGGCGCTGCAGCGGTCGGATCGAGCGTCACCGTGCGCGATTGGTCCAGCGCATGATCGCCAAGGGCATCGACGCCGCCTTTGCCGAGCAGGTGTTCGAGCAGATCCGCGGGTTCGGCGAGTACGGATTCCCCGAGAGCCATGCGGCCAGCTTCGCCCTGATCGCCTACGCCACCGCTTGGATGAAGTGCCGGTTCCCCGACGTCTTCGTCTGCGCCTTGCTCAATGCCCAACCGATGGGCTTCTACTCGCCCGCGACCATCATCGAGGACGCCAAGCGCCACGGCATCGAGGTGCGTCCGATCGATATAGTGCGCAGCGAGTGGGATTGCACGCTGGAGCCGGGACAAGGCGGGGCGGTAGCGGAGGCTTGTAGGGTGGACGAGCGAGAGCGAATTCCACCGAACCCCGCGCCGGCGCTGGTGGACTGCGCTGCGCTTGTCCACCCTACGGCGCTTGTCCACCCCACGGCGCTTGTCCACCCCACGGCGCTTGTCCATGCGACCGATCGGGCCGACGGAATGGCCGGGCCGGATACGCGGCGCTACGCCGTGCGCATGGGCGCGCGCTATGTGAAGGGTCTGGCCCGGGCGCAGTGGGAGGGGCTGACGGCGGCGCGGGCGGAGCGTCCCTTCGCGTCCGTCGAGGATCTGGTTCGGCGTACCGGGCTGAATGCCGGCATGCTGTCGCGCCTGGCCGAGTCGGGGGCCTTGAGCGCCTTGGAGCCGCAGCGCCGTTCGGCACTGTGGCAGGTCGCCGGGGCCGTTCACGAGGAGGATGCACCGCTCGATCCGGGATCCCGAGAGCGCGCCGCGGTCTTCGCCGATCTCGATGCCTTCGAGACCATCGTCTGGGATCACCGCACCAGCCTGCACAGTACGCTCGGGCATCCCTTGGCACCCTTGCGCGAGCGGTTGCGCGCGCAGCGTCTACCCGATGCCGCCGCCGTGCGGGCGATGCCGCATGGTCGACGCACGCGCTACGCCGGTCTGGTGATCTGCCGTCAGCGCCCCGCGACCGCATCGGGTGTGCTCTTCATGACGCTCGAAGACGAGACCGGTTTCGTCAACCTCGTCGTCTGGAATCAGGTGCTCGAACGCTACGCACGCTTGATCAAGACCACGAACCTGCTCGGCGTCACCGGGCGGATCCAGCAGCAGGACAGCGTGCCGCACCTGATCGCGGACGCCTTCTGGGACCCGCAGTCGCTGCTGCACGTCCGGCTCGAAGCGACCTACAGCCGGGATTTTCATTGAGAGACGCCCGTATCGCTTGATTTCCGCGTATAGGCATCCCGACTGCGGCTGCCTGCAAGGGATGTAGGGGCGACTTGAGTCGCCCTTTCATTATTGGT
>NZ_DATITZ010000213.1:0-15125 GCF_035467215.1 Thiocapsa sp.
GCACCGGCACGGTGACCAAGGTCGAGAAAAAGATCCGCACCGTCCGACCGCCGCCGCTCTACGACTTGACCAATCTGCAGCGCGACGCCAACCGTCGCTTCGGCTTCACCGCCGCGCAGGTGCTGGAGCACGCCCAGGCGCTCTACGAGACCCACAAGCTCATCAGCTATCCGCGCACCGAGAGCCGCCACATCTCCGAGGACATGCTGCCCGAGCTGCCGGGCATCCTGAAGGGCCTGCAACATCCGCTTGCCGCCGAGGCGTTGGACCGGCTCCAGGGCGGCCATCGGCTGGGCAAGGCGTATGTCGACCGCACCAAGCTGACCGACCATCACGCCATTCTCCCCACCGGCAAGGCGCCGTCACCGGATCTGCCGGTGCCGCTGCGTAAGATCTACGACCTGGCCGTGACGCGCTTTGTCGCGGTCTTTTTGCCGGATCAGCGGATCGAGGAGACGCGGGTGGAGATCGCGATCGGCGATGCGACCTTCCTCGCGCGCGGCGCGTTGGTGCTGGAGTCCGGCTGGAAACGGGCGGAAGCCGCGGGGCGTACGCTGCCTCGGGGCGAGCCGGCTCCGGGTGCGGCGCCGGTGGAGGGCGATGGCGCCGAGGAGACCGGCGAAGCGGGCGTCCTGCCGCCGCTGGTCCAGGGACAGGAGCTGGCCGTCGACAGCCTTGAGGTGCAGGAGAAGGAGACGCAGCCGCCGCGTCACTACGACGATTCGACCCTCTTGGCCGCCATGAAGAACGCGGGTCGGGAGATCGAGGACGATGCCCTCGCGGCCGCGATGAAGCAGTCCGGTCTGGGCACCCCGGCGACGCGTGCCGAGATCATCGAGAAGCTGATCCGCACCCGCTATGTCGAGCGCCGACGCAAGCAGTTGCATGCCACGCCGAAGGGGACTGCCCTCATCGGTCTGGTCGCACCGGCACTGCGCAGCCCGGAGCTGACGGCCGAGTGGGAGCAGCGCCTCAAGGACGTCGAGCACGGCGAGCTGCCGGTCGATGTCTTCGATCGCGACATCGTCGGCTTTCTGCGCGACCTGGTACCCCAGATCGCCCAAGGCCCGGCGATGTCGGCCGAGCAGGTCGCAGCCGAGCGTGCCGAACGCCCGGCGAAAAAGGGCGCGAAGACCGGGATGGCAGGGGGTACGCGCAAGGTCGGGCGCTCGCGCAGGGTCGATGCCTCGGGCGGAGCGGGCGAGTCGGAAGCGGGCGGACTCGGCTCCTGTCCGATCTGTCGCGAGGGCGAGGTGACCGAGAACGCCCGCGCCTATGGTTGCAGCCGTTATCGCGAAGGCTGTGGCTTCACCGTCTGGAAGACGATCGCCGGTGTGGCCCTGACGCAGGATCAGGTGCGCCGACTCATCGCGCAGGGCCGACTCCCGCGTCTCGAAGGCTTCACCTCGAAGGCAGGCAAACCCTTCGGCGCCGGTCTGCGCCTGGATGCGGCCGGCAAGGTCGTCTTCGATTTCGAGGCCGAGGCGACCGAAACCGGGTCGGCGCAGGCGGGCGCCGAGGCCATGCAGGAGGCTCGCAAGACCACCCGACCAAATCGAGGCAGACCGACGGCCCGGGCGACCCCGGAACATCCGAAGGATAGCCGCGCGTCGACCCCGTCGATTCGTGATCAGCCCCCCGTCTGCCCCAAATGCGGCCGAGGCAGGATCATCGAAGGCCGTCGCGGATTCGGCTGCAATCGCTTCCGCGAAGGCTGCGACTTCGTGGTCTGGAAGACCTACGACGGACGTGATCTGAAGGAGACGGACATCCGCGACCTGATCGAGCACGGGCGGACGCGGCCGATCGAGGGGGGCGCGGCCGGGGTCGGTTCGGTCCGGCTGCGTCTCGATGCGCAGTGGCAGGTCGTGACCGAGACCATGGCGAGCGATGCGCCCGAGGAGCGTTTCTGATCAACCTGTCGCCGGCTGACAGGGGCTTTAAACCGCGCCCAGCGCGGTATGCGATGTTTTTGGATGGGATCGGCCTCGGCAGACTTGGCGAGCGTTGGCGTCGGCGCGGTTTAAGTGATTTCCGGAAAGGAAAGACCAGCTGAAGGTGCGAATTTATTCGCACAACCCTGGTGGTGGCGTTGTCGAGCGCGTCGCGGGCGAAACCTGCCTATGTGCGAATAAATTCGCACCTACAGCCCTTTCAGTTCTTCCCGGCATGCGCATTCGGGATGATTCTTCCCGGAAATCACCACAGACGATTACGGTGCTTTCAGACATCCGCCTTGTCGTGAATCCGACAGACACCTGGTCTTCTATCATTAAAACAATATTATAGCGATTGGCATAGGGTCTGCTTAAGAAGCTCCAAAGCGAACGCCTTCGGAGCCTTCATGAAACAAAAAGAGATCGCCGCGCTGCTCGACGAGCCGGCCTGTGCGCACAACGCCAAGGACAAATCGGGCTGCGCCAAGCTCAAGCCCGGTGCGACGGCCGGCGGTTGCTCGTTCGACGGTGCTCAGATCGCGCTCCTGCCGATCGCCGACGTCGCGCACATCGTACATGGCTCCATCGCCTGCGCGGGCAACTCCTGGGACAACCGCGGGGCGCGCTCGAGCGGTCCGAGCCTCTACAAGATCGGCATGACGACGGATCTGACCGAGCAGGACGTCATCATGGGCCGCAGCGAGAAGCGGCTCTTCCTCGGGATCAAGCAGGCGATCGACAGCTACAAGCCCGCGGCGGTCTTCGTCTACAACACCTGCGTGCCGGCCCTGACCGGCGACGATGTGGGCGCGGTCTGTAAGGAGGCGCAGAAGCGCTGGGGCACACCCGTGGTGTCGGTCGACGCCGCCGGCTTCTACGGCACCAAGAACCTCGGCAACCGGATCGCCGGCGAGACCATGGTCACGCAGGTCTGCGGCACCCGCGAGCCCGACCCGGTTCCGCCCGGGATCGAGCACGACGGATTCAAGGTCCACGACGTGAATCTGGTCGCCGAGTACAACATCGCCGGCGAGCTCTGGAACGTCCTGCCTCTGCTCGACGAGCTGGGTCTGCGCGTGCTTTGCAGCCTCTCCGGGGATGCGCGCTTCCACGAGGTGCAGACCATGCACCGCGCGGAGGTCAACATGATGGTCTGCTCCAAGGCCATGATCAACGTCGCGCGCAAGCTCAAGGAGACTTACGGGATTCCTTGGTTCGAGGGCAGCTTCTACGGCGTCGCGGACGTCTCGCAGGCGCTGCGCGACTTTGCGCGAATCATCGACGACCCGGATCTGACCCGCCGCACCGAAGCCCTCATCGTCCGCGAGGAGGCCAAGATCCACGCGGCACTCGCGCCCTATCGGGCGCGTCTGCAGGGCAGGAAGGTCTTGCTTTACACCGGCGGGGTCAAGTCCTGGTCGATCATCTCTGCCTTGCAGGATCTGGGGATGACGGTGGTCGCGACCGGCACCCGCAAGTCCACGGAGGAGGACAAGGCGCGCATCCGGGCGCTGATGGGCGAGGACGCGGTGATGATCGAGGACGGCAACCCGCGCGGTCTCATCGATCGGGTCCGAGAGAACGATGTCGACATCCTGATCGCCGGTGGGCGCAATCTCTACACGGCCCTCAAGGCGCGTATCCCTTTCCTCGATATCAATCAGGAGCGCGAGTTCGGCTATGCCGGCTATGTCGGCATGGTCGAGCTGGCGCGTCAGCTCTGTCTGACGGTCGAGAGTCCGATTTGGGATGCGGTGCGGCGTCCGGCACCCTGGGCCGTGACCGAGGGGCAAACCCATCCGGCACCGGCGAAGTCCCTGTCGCTCGCCGCAAGCGGGAGCGCCCCTGTCGAGGTGCCGTCCCATGCCTGAGATCATCAAGCGCAACAAGGCCCTGTCGGTCAGTCCGCTGAAGGCCAGCAATACGGTCGGCGCAGCACTGGCCTTCCTCGGCTTCAATCGGACCATCCCGATGCTGCACGGATCCCAAGGCTGTACGGCATTCGGGAAGATCTTCTTCGTACGGCACTTCCGCGAGCCCATCCCGCTGCAGACCACGGCGATCGACCAGGTCAGCGCCATCATGGGCAGCGAGGCGCAGGTCGTCGAAGGGCTGAAGACCATCTGCGAGAAGAGCGCGCCGGACCTGATCGGTCTGCCGACCACCGGTCTGGTCGAGACCCAGGGCGCGGACATCGAGATGGCGGTACGGGTCTTTCGCGAGACCTGGCCGCAGTTCGCGGGCATTGCGGTCGTGCCGGTGTCCACGCCGGACTTCACCGGCTGTATGGAATCCGGCTACGCGCAGGCGACCAAGGCGATCATCGAGACGCTGGTCCCGACCCGGGCCGAGGCCGGCACCCGGCCCGGACGTCGCGAGCGTCAGGTTAATGTCCTGCCCGGATCGCATCTGACGCCCGGCGACATCGAGCACCTGAAGGACCTGATCGAGGCCTTCGGCCTGTCCCCGATGGTGTTGCCGGATCTCTCCGATTCGCTCGACGGCCATCTGCCCGAGACCGATTACAGCCCCTTGACCATCGGCGGCACCCGCGTGAGCGATCTGACGAGTGTGGGCGATGCCGCGGCGACGCTGGTGATCGGCGCCTCGATGGACGCGGCGGCCGATACCTTGGCGGCGCGCACCGGTGTTCCGGATCATCGCTTTGCACATCTGATGGATATGGATGCCGTCGACGGGCTCGTGATGACGCTCTCGCGGATCGCCGAGCGCCCGGTCCCGGCCAAGATCGAGCGCCAGCGTGCGCAGCTTCAGGATGCCCTGCTCGACTGCCACTTTATGTTGGGAATGTCGCGCTTCGCCATTGCCGCGGAGCCGGACCTCTTGGTCGGTTTCAGCCGGATGCTCGCAAGCGTCGGGTCCGAGGTGGTCGCCGCCGTGGCCCCGGCCAATGCCCCGGCGCTGCAGGATGCCGCCGCACGCGAGATCAAGATCGGCGACCTGGAGGATCTCGAGATCGCCGCGCGGGAGCGCGACGCCGAGATCCTGATCGGCAACTCGCATGCGGTGCATACCGCGGAGCGACTGGGTATCCCCATGCTGCGGGCCGGTTTCCCGCAGTACGACCGCGTTGGCGGCTTTCAGCGGACCTGGATTGGCTATCGCGGCACGCGCGACGCCATCTTCGACCTGTCCAATCTGCTGCTCGGCGAGGAACGCGGCGAGATCCATCCCTATCGCTCGACGCTCAAGCAGCGCCCGGAGGGCGATCGCGAGATGCCGTGCCCGCACTGACACGCGGTGCCGGGAGCCGAGCCCGAACCCGCATGGATGGACACTATTCCTATTGATTCTCCTTAAAGCGCGGCTCTCACGTGCCGCGACGTTCCCAACCGGACGACAGCCCATGAGACACACACATGCCGCGACCAAAGAAGCGCTTTAAGGAGGCCCGATGGGAATGGAACGACGACTGAAGGTCCTGTGCACGAGCGGGGAGGCGACATCGATGGAGACCGAGACACGCATCAAGGCGGCCTTCGCATCCTCGGACATGAAGCAGATCGATCAGCACTTCGGCGCGGCCGAGTCCTTTAGCGTCTATGCGATCGATCCGCATGAATATCACCTGCTCGAGGCGATCCAGTTCGCACGGCTTGAGATGGACGGCAACGAGGACAAGCTCGGGGCCAAGATCGCGGCGCTCGAGGGTTGCGACGTTGTCTATTGCGAGGCGGTCGGGGCCTCGGCCGTGAGTCAGCTTCGCGCCAAGGGTATCCAGCCGCTGAAGGTGAGTCCGGGCACGTCGGTCAGCCGGCTGATCCGCGATCTGCAAGGCGAGCTGCGCGACGGGCCGAGTGCTTGGCTGGCACGCACGCTCGCCGGACGGGCCCCGGGTCGCAACGGCCGTTTCGATGCGATGGAGGCGGAGGGCTGGAGCGAATGATCGAGACACCCGCCACCGTGGTCGCCGTGAAACCGGGCGTCGCCTGGGTCGAGGCCGTTCGGCAGAGCGCCTGCGGGAGCTGCGGGAGCGCCGGCAGCTGCGGCACCTCCGTCGTCGCCAAGCTCTTCGGCGCACCTCGGCGCCGGTTGCGGATCGAGGATGCGCAAGGGCTGCGGGTCGGCGAGCAGGTCGTGATCGGCATCCCGGACGGGACACTGGTGCGGGCATCCTTCGTCGCCTATCTGATCCCGCTGGTGCTCCTGATCGCGGCCGCCGGCTTGGCGACGCATCTGGGCGCGGGCGAGGGGAGCGTGGCCCTGATCGGCATCGGCGGACTCGGCATCGGGCTCTGGCTGAGCGGCCGATTGACCGGTGGGCGATCCGCCCGCGAGCGCTATCGCCCGGTCTTGGTGCGCCGCAGGGCCTCGGCCGATGTGCAGATGCCTTTCTGAATCACCGACAGCACAAACCACACAAACCACATGTCCACGACGGACAGCCACTTAAACCGCGCCGGCTCCAGCGGTCGCCACGTCTGCCGGGGCCGGTCCCATCCAAAAACATCGCATGCCGCGCCAGGCGCGGTTTAGAAGAGGAAATCACCATGACCGAGACGCTCTCCGGAAGCGCCGCCGACGCGGGCCTGATGCAGTCCCAGTTCGTCATCGAGATGGACCGTCAGATGCGCGCGATCGACCCCTACGGCGAATTCGACGGACTCTCCACCGCGGAGCTCTTGGAGCCCTTCATCCTGACCAAGGAGAAGCGACAGCAGATCCCCTTGGTCGGGGATCCCGACGAGACCGTCGTGGCGCGGATCAAGGCCTACTACAACGCCATCTCGGCCATGATCGAGGCCGAATGCGGGCTGATGGCGGTGCCGCTGGTTCACCTGAGCCACGAAGGGTTCGGGCGTGTCGTCATCACGGTCGGCAAGCTCGTGGTGCTGGACCGCTCGTTGCGCGACGTGCACCGGTTCGGCTTCCCGACCCTTTCGAAGATGAAGGATGAGGCCGACAAGGTGCTGTCCGTCGCGCTCGAGCTGATCGGGGAGCATTCCAAGGTCGCGGGGCTTTAAATCGCGCGCTCTGTTATCTGTGTCGTTTGACTCGGACTCGGGTCTCCGAGCGTCCCACGGCCTTCGTGGGACGCGATTTAAGTAATTGAAAAATAGTTAATAGACTGTGAGGGTTGCCGGGATGACGGGTGATGAGATTCGCGCCTTGGAGAAGGCCGTGAGCAAGGCCAAACGGATCGCGACCGAGCGGGCCGGGGAGCTGCACGATCTGGTGGAGGATCGGTTGCCCGGGGGGTACGAGGAGATCCCGGGCATCGCTCAGGCCACTTACGATGCCTGTCTCGCGTGGGCGCAGGCCAATGCCGCGCTCAGGGCGGCTCAGGCCGAGAGTGCTTGAACGAACCCATTTTCCGAACCTGGAGAAACACCCATGAGTGTCATCACCGGTATTACCCGCGGCGGTGTCGAATGGACGCCTGCGTTCATCGAGAGCATCAACCAAAACAACTGCATCGGCTGTGGCCGCTGCTATAAGGTGTGTCCGCGTGATGTCTTCGAGCTGGTCGACCGCGAGGATCTCGATCTGGAGGAGCTCGACGACGAGGGCGACGACGATTTCGACGAGGCGCCGGGCATGGTCATGAATCTGAAGGACGCGCTCGACTGCATCGGCTGTCAGGCGTGCTCGAGGGTCTGCCCCAAGAAGTGTCTCTCGCACGAGCCGCTTGCGGCGGCCGCGTAGGACTAAAGTGGTCGGAGCTTGCGTGCGACGCCCGTCCTTCGGCCGAGCGTTGTCGCGTTAACGTCTGCGCTCCTCAGATCTCAGCAGCCGTACGATCCTGTCTGCTCGGTGGAGCGGATGGGTGCGCCGCTCGATCCCTATGCCGGGATCGGCGGCCGTCCCGGCGATCTGCCGGATTCGTCGGCCCGATCAGGCGGTGATGGGCACGATGGTGATGTCGACACGGCGGTTGAGGCGCCGGCCGGCTTCGGTTTCGTTCGAGGCGATGGGTTGCGTCTGGCCGTAGCCGGTCGCGATGATGCGCTGCGGTAGGACGCCGTCGGCCTCCATGTAGTATTGAACAGCCCCGGCGCGCCGTTGGGAGAGGCCCTGGTTGTGCTCGGCCGAGCCGGTACTGTCGGTGTGACCGGAGATCAGGAGCTCGGTCTTGCCGTATTTCCTGACGATGGCGGAGATCTTGTCCATCGTGTTGTAGAAGCCGGGCTGGATGCGGTCCGAATCGATCTCGAAGGTCGTGGCCCCCGTCATACGCACCAGCAGTTGATCGTTCGGGAGCTTCTGCACGCTGATCATGCCGGCAGCGATCTCGTCGGCGAGCGCCGCCTCGAAGTCCTTGCGTTGGTTCTCCATATAAGCCCCGACCGCTGTTCCGATCAGCGCCCCGCCCACCGCACCGATCAAGGCGCCGCGACCCGCGTTGGCGCTGAGGGAGCCGATGATCGCCCCCGCGGCAGCGCCCCCGGCGCTGCCGATTGCCGCGCCTGCACCGGTTTCGGTCAGGCCCGAGCCGTCGGCGGCACAGCCGACGACCAGGACAGCGGCAAGGGCCGTGGCGGCGAGGCGGTTCAACGGACGTAATGTCATCAGGGTTCTCCCGAGGTGATTCGTGGTCAGGGGCTGTAATCGTGATCGCGGATCATACCAGAGGTGCAGGGGCTCGCGTCGGGGCGGGACGGCTAGAACCCGCCTTTCCATCGCGGTTCATCAGAGCGTCGGCGTTCACCGCTCAAGTGATCTCTTACGGGGGCGTACGGGTGAGGTATCGATGTCGCCGCTTGTCTCGTGACGGAGCGACACAACATGTTCCCGAACGAAAAGCTATCCGCGGGACCTGAAATCGATGCTCAGAGTTGTCGTCAACCTCGTCGCCTTCCAGATCGGCTGGTTCGCCTGCGTGCTGGGCGGCGCACACGGGTGGCCTTGGCTCGGGGTCGGCGTGGCCGCGGTGGTGGTTGCCTTGCACCTTCGGATGTCGGAAGCGCCGCGTCGCGAGACGATGCTCTTGGTGCTCGTCGGCGTCATCGGTGCAGTCTGGGATGGATTCCTCGTGCGCTTCGGTTTTCTCGAGTATCCCTCCGGAATGTTCCTGCCCTGGCTCGCCCCGGTCTGGATCATCGCGATGTGGGTGGCGTTCGCGACGACCCTGAACGTCGCACTGAGCTGGCTGAAGGGGCGTTGGACCCTGGCGGTCGTGCTCGGCGCGATCGGCGGACCACTTGCCTTCTACGGCGGCCACATGCTCGGCGCCGTCGCCTTTCCGGATACGGTCGTGGCGATGGCCGTCCTTGCGGGCGGCTGGTCCTTTCTGATGCCGCTGAGCGCCTGGTTGGCGCAGCGCTTCGACGGCGCGGGTTTCCCGAAGGCGGCCGCCTTGACCACACGCACGGAGGACAGGACTGGTGTTTGATCTGAATCTCTATCTCGCGGGCCTGGGTGCCGCGATCGGCATGGGTCTCGGCGCCTGGCTGGTCAGCTTGAAGCTGAACGACGTCAGTATCGTCGACTCGCTCTGGTCGCTCTTCTTCCTGCTCATGGCCGCGGTCTTTCTGTCGGGGGCGCCCGAGGTGGGCGAGCGGGCCTACCTGGTTTTCTTCCTGGTGACCCTCTGGGCGGTGCGGTTGAGCGTCTTCATCACCAAACGCAACTGGGGTCACGGCGAGGACCGGCGTTACCAGGCGATCCGGGCGGAGAACGAGCCGGGTTTTCGCTGGAAGAGCCTCTATATCGTCTTCGGTCTTCAGGCGATTCTGGCCTGGATCATCGCGCTTCCGCTGCTTGCGGCCACACTCGGCACCAACCCGCTCGGGTGGCTGGACTACGCGGCGCTCTCGCTTTGGCTGATCGGGCTCTTCTTCGAGGCGGTCGGCGACCAACAGCTCGCCGACTTCAAAGCCAGGCCCGAGAACAAGGGCAAGGTCATGGATCAAGGGCTTTGGCGCTACACCCGTCATCCCAATTATTTCGGCGAGGCCTGTATCTGGTGGGGCTACTTCCTGTTTGCGCTCGCGGCCGGCGGATGGTGGACGATCGTCTCGCCAGTGCTCATGACCTTCCTGCTGCTGCGCGTGTCCGGGGTGGCCTTGCTGGAGAAGGACATCGGCGAGCGCCGGCCGGCTTACCGCGACTATATCGCGCAGACCAACGCCTTCTTTCCGGGTCCGCCGCGGCAGGTCCGGGGTGATTCGAATCTTTAAGAGATTAGGTATCGGGAGAGATGCAGATGGAAATCAAACAAAGCAGGTCGCGACGCGCGACCGCGCAGCAGTCGCAGGCAACTGGACGCCGTTGGTGGTCGGCCGCCGCGGTGGCTGTGATGATCGGGGCCGCACCCTTGGCCTCCGCCAACACCGAGTCGGGGAATTTTAGATTCAAGGTCTTTCTGGATCAGGATCCGATCGGCGAGCACAGCTTCGATATCCGCGCGCTCGGCGAGGACGCGCAGGTGTCGAGTCGCGCAAGCTTCGACATCAACTTTTGGATCTTCACCGCCTACAGCTACCGTCACGAGAGCCGCGAAACCTGGCGCGACGGCTGTCTACAGACGATCGACGCCAGCACGGACGACAACGGCAAGGACTACCGTGTGCGCGGCGAAGACAGCGGGGAGTCGCTCGCACTCTCGGTCAACGGCGAGTCGAGGCGTCTGCCCGGCTGCGTCATGACCTTCGCCTATTGGGACCGTGATTTCCTGAAGCAGAACAGACTCATGAATCCTCAGACCGGCGAGTTGGTGCCGGTCCGGGTGCAGCCGCAAGGGACCGAATCCATCCGCTTCGGCAGCGAAGATGTCGCCGCTGCGCGCTACAAGCTCAGCACCGACGAGCTCGATCTCACCCTCTGGTACTCGGACGAGCACGGCTGGATCGGTCTGGAAAGCGATACCGGCAAGGGCAAGACGCTGCGTTACCAACGGATGGCACCGACATGAAGCGATTCTCGGCTCTTTCGCTCATCACACTTGTGCTCGCCTTTGCGAGCGGCTGCACCGAAGAAGGAGGCGCGCCCATGGATACCGTCAAACAGGTCGATCTCGAACGCTTCATGGGCAAGTGGTACGTGATCGCCAACATCCCGACCTTCGTGGAGAAGGGCGCCTACAACGCCGTGGAGTCCTACGCGCTTAATCCGGACGGCACCATCGCGACCACCTTCACCTTCAACAAGGACGGTTTCGACGGACCCCTGAAGACGCATCAGCCGAAGGGCTTCGTGCGCGATACGAACACCAACGCACTCTGGTGGATGCAGTTCATCTGGCCCTTCAAGGCCGACTTCCGCATCGTTTGGTTGGAGCCCGATTACAGCATCACCGTCATCGGCCGGGCCAAGCGCGACTATGTCTGGATCATGGCCCGCGAGCCCGAAATCCCGCAGGCCAAGTACGACGAGATCGTCGCTTTCCTGGGCGGACTCGGCTACGACACGAGCAAGATCGAGAAGGTGCCTCAGCGTCCGGCGGGGTGAGATGCGGGCGGGGGTGTTTGGCCCCCCGCGCCTCCCTTTTCGGCAGCACGCTCGAAGACTCAATCCGGCTGGCGGATGAATTCCAAGGCCTGAGCCGGCGATAGAATCCGAATCTTCTCCAGCACCGAGGCCAGATCGAGCAGATCGGCATCGCCGCTGACCAGCCACTCGGCATCCCCGACCATTGCAGTCCACACGAACTTGTCGTCGTCCGGGTCGCGACTGAAACGCTTTCGGTCGCGGTCATCCTGATCCAACTCAACCCACTCCGCTGCCGCACTGAAGTCGTGAAGGAGCGCTTGACGGTCCTCCAGCGTGAGGTATCGGTCGCACTCGGGACGCCACAAGCGGGTCTCCAGCTCGGCGAAGGTTTCCCGGGAAAACAACAAGCGTCCGTGCTCAAGCAGGACGTGCGTCACGAGCGAGGGCGGCGTGCCGGTCGTCAATGCGGCCGAATCGTTCGATTCGTTCAATGCGCGTCGATCCTCATACGCGTCGTTTCTCGTGTTCATGGCCACGTGTTCGGTGCGTCTCGGCGCGAGACCAACCGCCTCGTGTGAGTTTTTTCGTTGCCCTGCCGGTCTCCCCTTCCTTATCCTCCCCCGATTCGGGTCGACCGACCCGCCTCCAGGCAGAGCGCATCATGTCCGTCAACGTTTGGCTCAAGTCTCATCGTCCGCTCGCCGGTGCGGCGCTGAAGCGCACCATCGGGTTCGGGGTGGGGCAGGGTCTGCTCGCCATCGCACAAGCCTGGTTGCTTGCCTTGATCCTGAACGCCGTGATCTTCGAATCCGCGGGTCTGACCGAGATCGGGCCCTTGATGGCGGTCCTGCTGGGGCTTTTCCTGGTGCGCGGTTTCACCGTCTGGCTGGGCGAGCGCTCGGCCTTTGAAGCTGCTGCCTTGGTCCGCTCCGGGTTGCGCGATCAGGTGTTTCGCCACCTGCAACGGCTCGGCCCGCGCTATCTGGCCAACGAGCGCAGCGGCGCCTTGGTCGAAATGCTCACCAAGGGGATCGATGACCTGGAGGGCTATTACGCCCGTTTTCTCCCGGCCATGACCCTGACGATGATCCTGCCGGTGGTGATCCTGGTTGTGGTCTTTCCGGCGGATTGGGTGGCGGGTGCGGTCATGCTGGTCACCGCGCCCCTGATCCCGCTCTTCATGATCCTCATCGGATCGAGCGCTCAGTCCAAAAATCAGCGCCAATGGAAGGAGCTCGCGCGCATGAGCTCGCACTTCCTCGACGTCATCCAGGGCCTGACGACACTGAAGCTCTTCGGGGCGAGCCGTCGCGAGGCGGACGAGGTTGCGCGCATCTCCAATGCGTATCGCAGCAGCACCATGCAGGTCTTGCGGGTCGCCTTTCTCTCCTCGGCCGTCTTGGAGTTCTTCGCCGCCATCGGCATCGCCATCATCGCGGTGTTCGTCGGCTTTCGGCTTTACGGGCTGGTGATGCCGATGCCGGATTGGCTGATGGCGCTCCCCGAGATCACCTATCTGCAGGGCCTCTTCATCCTGATGTTGGCGCCTGAGTTCTACGCACCCTTGCGCAACATGGGGATCCAGTACCACGCGCGCATGGCCGCCGCCGCCGCCGCCGAGCAGATGATTCGGGTGCTGGATGCCGAGCCGGAGGCGCGATCCGCACCCGATGCGGGCGCGCCCGATCGGGCCGCGTCCGGTCATGCCCCGCTGCAGGCCCCGAGCCCCTTCGGTCTGCGTTTTCAGGACGTGCATTTCAGCTACGAAGCGGGCCGCGATGCACTGTGCGGCATGGACTTCGAGGTTCCCGCAGGGGCGCGAGTCGCGCTGGTCGGGACCAGCGGGGCCGGCAAGACCACCGTGATCAACCTTCTGCTGGGCTTTCTCGCGCCGACCTCGGGGCGGATCTTGATCGGCGAGCAGGCGCTCGCCGACCTCGACCTTGCGGAGTGGCGCAGCCATCTGGCGTGGGTCCCCCAGCAACCGCGTCTCTTTCAGGGGACGATCGGCGACAACATCCGGCTCGGCCGCCCGGATGCGGATCTCGAGTCGGTCCGTGCGGCCGCGCGTCGCGCGCGCGCGGCCGAGTTCATCGAGGCGTTGCCCGCCGGCTACGACAACCGGGTCGGCGAGCGCGGCGCCGGTCTCTCCGGCGGTCAGATCCAACGCATCGCACTCGCCCGCGCCTTCCTGCGCGACGCCCCGCTGGTCATCCTGGACGAGGCGACGGCGAACCTCGACCCCGAGAGCGAGCGTCTGGTCCAGGAGGGCATCGAGGAGCTGGCCAAGGGACGCACCCTGTTGGTGGTCGCGCATCGGCTGGCGACCGTGCGTCGCGCGGACCGCATCCTGGTGCTCGAATCGGGCCGGGTCGCCGAGTCCGGGACGCACGAGACGCTCTCCGCATCGAACGGGATCTATGCCCGGATGATCGCGGCCTACGGCCAAACCGCACCCGCGCAGGCCGACCTTTGGAATCCGGGGGAGAACGACCGATGAAGGAGCTGTTGCGTCTTTGGGGCCTGTTTCGGCCCTATCGCGGCTGGATGATCGCCGGCACCCTGATCGCCCTCCTGACCCTGATCGCCAACGTCGCGCTCATGGCCTTGGCGGGCTGGTTCATCACTGCCATGGCGGTGGCCGGTGTCGCCGGCGTTGCCATCAACTACTTCGCGCCGGCTGCGCTCATTCGGCTGAGCGCCGTTATGCGCACCGCCGGCCGCTACGCCGAGCGCCTGGTCAACCACGAGGCCACCTTCCGGTTGATCGCCGAGCTGCGGGTCTGGTTCTACCGCCATCTCGAGCCGCTGGCCCCTGCGCGTCTGCAGCAGTACCACAGCGGCGACCTGCTGAGCCGCATCCGTGCCGACATCGACGCCTTGGACAATCTCTATGTGCGCGTGTTGGTGCCGGTGGCGGTCGCCGCCATCAGCGCGGTTCTCTTCTTTGTGTTTCTGCTGCTGCACGACCCGCTGCTGGCGCTCTCCGGGCTCGCCTTCCTGCTGATCGCCGGCGTCGCCTTGCCCGTCTGGTCGCAAGGGCGCGGTCAGGCCCCGGGGCGTCGGCTCGCCGAGGACGAGGCGGAGCTGCGCGCGGCCGTCATCGACGGGGTTCAGGGCATGGCCGAGCTGACGATCTACGGGGCGAACGAGCGCCAGGCCGAACGTATCGACGGACTGGGTCGGCGCTTGATCGCCGATCAAGCCCGCTTGAGCAGCGATCACGGCGTCACCCAGGCGGCGGTCGGTCTGAGTGCGAGCCTGAGCCTCTGGGTGCTGCTCTGGCTGGGCATCCCCATGGTGCACGACGGTACCCTGATGCCCCCGCAGTTGGCCATGCTCGCACTCTTTACGCTGGCGAGCTTCGAGGCTGTCGCCCCCTTGCCCCAGGCCTTCCAGCTCCTCGGGCGGACGCTGGCCGCGGCGCGGCGGATCTTCGCCATCGTGGATACGGATCCGCCCGTGGTCGAGCCGACCGCAGCCTCGCCCCGACCGGAGCGTTTCGACATCCGCTTCAGCGGTGTCGGATTCAGCTATCCGGGGGCGGCGACACCCGCCGTCGCCGACATCGATCTCGAAGTCCCGGAGGGCACCCGGGCCGCGGTCGTCGGCGCCACCGGCTCGGGCAAGAGCACCCTTTTCAACCTGCTGCTGCGCTTCTGGGAGCCGGACGCCGGCGACATCAGTATCGGCGGTCATTCCATCACCAGCTTCCGCGGCGCCGACCGGCGCAGCCACATCGCGGTGGTCAGCCAGCAGGTCGTCGCCGCGGAAGCTGGTGATGGAATGACCGCC
>NZ_DATITZ010000214.1:0-6562 GCF_035467215.1 Thiocapsa sp.
GAACAAGGGGGACAACCCCGCGGAGGTGGTGGAGGGAAGGGGCGTAGCCGAGGGGAACGCTGGAGAGGCGCCCACGCACCGGACACAGAGCCGGGGTCGCGTGTCGATGGGTCTCGAAGGCGTACGCGAAGCGGCCCGCCGCTTCGCGTCATGACCCGAGGCAGGAGCCGTATGCGGTAATTCCGCACGTACGGATCTGTGCGGGGGGCGGGGGGTAACCTCCGTCCCTACCGCAACCCCCGGTTTTTCTCAGGAGAAAATATTAAGTCGCGGGGTCGGGTCTTCCGGTTTGCCCCAAGCCCGCGTATGGCGGAACGCGATAGCGGTTCCGCCATTTCGGTGGGCGGGTGATGGCGGAAATCAGGGCGGCTACCAACAAAGAAGTGTCGAAATAGCGACGCATCAGAAACGCGCGTCAGTCCGCATTTTACCGACAAATTGACCGGCATCCATGCCGACATGCATGGGTTGGCCATCGACGAATGCGAACAGCTCGGCCATATCGAATTGCGGGGACCTGACTGCGGGTTCGGCCACAATGCGCGCGATCGCAACACCGCGCCGTGTGATGACGACTTCTTCGCCCGCTTCAACTTGGGCCAGCACGGCAGACAAGCGGGCCTTCGCTGCCGCTACGCTAAGTATTTGCATAAGCACCTCCAGGCGAGTTGGTCATCTGACTCTATCATGGCGGATCTCAGGCCTCGCCGCGACTTGTGCGAAATTTCGGCCATGGAGGCACGTGGCGCGGAGCGCCACGGGATGCGTGACACCGCGAAGCGGGTGTCACGAGTCCGAAAACATCGCATCCCGCGCTGGACGCGGTTTAGATGTCGTCGATCAGCTCCAAGCGGCGTTCGATTCGGTCCAAGCGATCCTTGAGCCGGTCTATGGTTGCCTGCTGGCGCGCGATATCCTCGGCGGTTCCGGCCTCGTCGCGGCGAATCCCGGCGATCGCGGATTCGACTCGATTGATGCGATGCTTGAC
This sequence comes from Thiocapsa sp., assembly GCF_035467215.1. GTDB lineage: Bacteria > Pseudomonadota > Gammaproteobacteria > Chromatiales > Chromatiaceae > Thiocapsa. The sequence goes on from NZ_DATITZ010000214.1 coordinate 989, forward strand.
GTCGTTGAATTCGTTGTGCATGTCGGTCTGCAGCGCTGTGATCTGGTTCCGAAGAGCACGGAACTGCTCAAGAATGAGGTGCTCGATGTTCTCGGTCATGGCGATCATCTCCACCGGATTGCGGTTTTCCGAGATTCAGAGTGCCGTCTTGCTCGCGTCATCCGAGGTTCGGACGATGCGGTCATTGTCGCAATGGTAAACCAAGGCAAACACGACCGTTTTCGATCTCTAAACCGCGGTTGTCAGCGCTTGCCGCCGAACAGCCGTCCGAAGAGCCCCGATGCGGGTGCCTTCGCGGGCGCTTGCTCGGCCAGCGCGATCGCGGCCTCGGCGGCGGCCTTCGCGTCCTCCGTTTCCGCGGTCTGCCAGGCGGTGCTGAGCGTCTCCCAACGCGGGTCGCTGCTGTCCAGGCTCCAGGCCCGGATGTGTTTGTCGACGCTGCCCGAGTAGAGCCACTTGCCGTCGGGGCTGAAGGCGACGCAGTAGACGTCCTTTTCGTGGCCGGTCAGACGCGACATCTCGGCACCTGTGACGGCGTCCCAAAGGACGATCGTCTTGTCCGCGCTGCCCGAGGCGATCATCTTGCCGTCCGGACTGAAGACCGCGCTCCACACCGGATAGGTGTGCTCCTCCATCTCCATGATGAGCCCGCCCTTCTCGAGGTCCCAGAGACCGATCGAGCCGTCGACGTTGCTGAGCAGGAGCCGGGTTCCGTCCGGGCTGAACTGGGTGCTGTTGATGCCGTTGTTGATGACGTCCAGGCGCAGTAGCTCCTCGCCCGAGTCGACATCCCAGACCGCCATGGTGCAGTCGCGGCTGCCCGAGACCAGACGCGAGCCGTCGGTGGAGAAGACCACGCCCTGCACGTATTGCGGATGTCCCTCGATGGTGCGCACCAGGGTGCCGTCGGCGGATGTCCAGATGCAGATGGTGCCGTCTTCGCTTCCGGAGGCCAGCAGCGCGCCGTCGGGCTGGAAGTCAACGCTGTAGACCAGGCTACTGTGGCCGCTTTGGCTCCAGAGCGCCGCGCCGGTGGCGACGTCCCAGAGTCGCACGGTGGTGTCCGTGCCGCCCGAGGCGACCCAGTTGCCGGAGGGGTGGAAGCGCACGGTGTAGACGCGCCCGTCGTGACCCTGCATCTCATGCTCGACGCGCCCGGCGGCGACGTCCCAGATCTTGACCAGGCTGTCCCAGCTCGCGGTGGCCAGGCGCTGGCCGTCCGGGCTGAGGGCGAGTCCGTAGATGGTGTCCGTTGCCGCCGTGCGGGGCACGGAGCGCCAGTGTGGGGTAGGCATCGCGGTCTCCTTTTGACTGATGCGAATGGATTTTAAACCGCGCCCGATGCGGTATGCGTCGTTTGTTGGATGGGTTTGGCCGCGCCGGCTCAGGACTCGATCATCTGGTCGAGTCGATGACCCGGACGCACCATGGGGATGACGTTCTCGGCCTTGTCGATCCAGACATCGACCAGGACCGGGCCGGGCTCGGCCAGCGCTTGGGCGACGCCCTCGCGCAGATCCTTCGGATGCTTGATGCGCTGGGTCTTAAGGCGCGGGTAGACATATTTGAGGCCGGTCAGGTTCGGAATCTGACGCCGACAGGTCTGGTCCAGGTCCATGCAGTCCGGGTCGCAGCTCGCGTCGCGGGCGAGACAGGTCTCGTAGTGATGACCCTCGTCCATCATGTCTTCCCATTGGCGGACCATCCCGAGAAAGCTGTTGTTCAGGACGAAGATCTTCAGCGGAATCCGGTTGGCGACCAGGGTGCCGAGCTCCTGGATGTTCATCTGAAAACTGCCGTCGCCGTCGATCAGGACCACCGGGTGCGTCGGGTCGGCAAACCAGGCCCCGATGGCCGCGGGCAAACCGAATCCCATGGTCCCGAGCCCGCCCGAGCTGACCCACTGGCGCGGCCGGCGGAAGCGATAATACTGTGCCGCCCACATCTGATGCTGGCCGACACCCGTGACCAGGGTTGCGTCGCCCGCGGTCAGCTCGGAGATGATCTCCACGACGGCCTGCGGCTTGATGTACTCAGAATGCCCGTAGGCTTTGGGCATCTGCTCGCGCCATTGCGCGATCTGGGAGAGCCAGTCGGCATGGTCCGCGGCCTGACCGGTGGTCAAGGCATACTCGAAGAAGGCGCCGAGCTCCGCGACCAGATGCAGATCGGTCGCGATGGTCTTGTCGATCTCGGAGGGGTCGATGTCGACATGCGCGATGCGCTTGCCGGCGGCGAAACCTTTGACCGCAACCCGGTCGTCGAACCGTCCGCCGAGCGAGAGGATCAGGTCGGCATCGCGCAGGGCATAGTTGGCGGGGATGGTGCCGTGCATGCCCGGCATGCCGAGGTTGTGCGGCAGCTCGAAGGGCAGGGCACCGAGCGCGTTGAAGGTGGTGGTGACCGGGACGGCGAAACGCTCGGCGAAGGCCCGCAGTGCTGGTGCCGCGTTGGCATGAATGATCCCGCCGCCGGCCTTCACCACCGGGCGCTCGGCGACGGCGAGCGCGGCGAGGATGGCGTCGGCCTTCACCGGGTCGAAGGCGATCGGCTCGCGATGGCGGATCCGGGGCGGGTTCTGTCCGCTGGGATCCCGGCTCGTTTCGGCCAGTTGCACGTCCTTGCAGATGTCGACGACGACCGGCCCGGGCCGACCGCGGGTCGCCAGCGCATAGGCTTCGCGCAGCACCCACTCCAGGTCGCGGACATCCTTGATCAAGTAGTTGTGCTTGGAGATCGGCCGCGTAAAGCCGACGGTATCGACCTCCTGGAAGGCATCGGTACCGATCGCCGCACTCGGCACCTGGCCGGTGATTAAGAGTGTCGGGATCGAGTCCTTGTAGGCATCCGCGATGGGTGTGGCCAGGTTGGTCGCGCCCGGTCCGGACGTGGCAATCGCCACGCCGACCCGTCCGCTCGTCCGCGCATAGCCTTCCGCGGCATGACCGGCGCCGCCTTCCTGACGGCAGAGGATGAACTTGGGTGCCGGATCGCGGCGGCGCATCCGTCGATTCAACTCGACATGTAAGGGTATGACCGCACCGCCGGTATGGCCGAACAGATACTCGACCCCGAGGTCGGTCAGGACATCGAAGAAGATGGCGGCTCCGGATCGGCGGGCATGGATCATAGGGCGAATGACCAGGGCTCAGGGTCTAAGAAGCCGGTAATCATACCCCCACATGACACAAAGGGCAGGATGGATCGCCAACCGGGCGAGGCTTTCGGTTATCCTCCGCGCCTGGTCGGTCCCCCTCCGTCTCAAGGGTGGCGGGGCATCAAGAATCGCGATTGAGGACGTTGTCGATGAAAGCGATCGTTGGGCGGCTTGAAGGACTGTTTGAGAGATTGAGGCGGGTGAATTACGAGCGGCTCTTCGTCGTCTCGGTCGTGGTGGCGACCCTCACGGGGTCGGTCTATGTGTACCTCGTCGACTTCTATTTCGCGGGCGCGCCGGATCAGGCTGTCGCGGCCGATCCTCTGGTTGCGGAACGGGTTGCGCCGATCGGACGGGTGACCCTCGCCGAGCCTGTTGTTGCGGCGCCTGTTGTTGCCGCGCCTGTTGTTGCCGCGCCTGTTGTTGCCGAATCCGCCGTTGCCGAACCCGTGGCGGAGACCGCAGCCGCTGCAACCGACACGCCGGCTGACGAGTCGGCACCGGTTGAAGCGTCCGCCGAAGGCGGCGTCGCCGAGGTGTCTGCATCCGATACGGTTTCGACCGACATGGGGTCGGCCGCAGCGGCCGCGGCGTCTGATGTACCGCCCGAGCTGTCGTCCGAGCTCACGACGGATCAGGCCGAGGCGCAGGGCGCTGTTTCCGAGGATCCGATCGCGTCCCAGCCCGCATCGGCCGAGGCGGCCGGCGCGATTTTGGCCGAATCCGAGCCATTGGTCCCGTCCGAAGAGCTTCGGACAACCGCCCCTGTCGTGACCGACGAGCAGTCGCGCCCGGCGCCGACCTACCCGCCGGTTCCGCCGGGCTACATGCCCATGCCCGCACAGGGTTACGCCCCGGTCTATCCGCAATATCAAACGCCACCCGCGGGATCTCGGCAGGTACCCGGCGCACCGTCCTGGTACGCGCCGGGCCCCCACCAAGCCTATCCGCCGACCCCGTACGCTCGCCCCGGGGCGCCGGCGACGGGCTATCCGCCGCCGCAGGGCTGGATGCGCTGAGGTGTCGCGTGCCGGGCTCGGGATCGTCACGGCGGGCGGATCCGTCCCCGCCGAGGGTTGCCCCGAAACCGGCCGCCGCGTCGCAGGATAACCGGTCGAGGCTTTCATAAGCGCCGCTCCGGTCGAGCTGAGTCTGAACGGTGTCTACTATCCGCCCTGGCGGCTGGCGGCACTGCTCGGTCTGGTTTTCGCGATGGCCTTGGCCGAGCTCGAGCGGCGCACGCCTGTTCACGGATGAACCCTTCAACCTAGATCCGGCAGTTGAACGGCCCCTGGAGTGCGTCCCGCGAGGTGTCCGGCAAGGCGCGACGAGCTGAAGACCACACTCGGTGTCGTCGTCGCCTGGGGTATCGTGCTCTGGCAGCAACTGCCGGACCCCTTCCTCGCGCCGATCGCTGTCTTTGTTCCTGCAAACACCTTACCTCGGCGCATCGCTGCACAAGGGGCTCACGCGGGTGCTCGGCTCCCTGGTCGGGGCGCTGCTGGTGCTCGTGCTCCTGGCGTTCCCGATCCAGGACCGCTGGGCCTTGATCGGCGCGCTCTCTGCGGTGGTGGCGGTGTCGATCTATATGATCCGCAACAGCCGTTACGGCGACGCCTGGTTCATGCTCGCCATCACCGCGGTGATCATCGCCGGGGACGCGTCGCTGGATCCGAGCATGGCGTTTGCCAAGGCGGTCTCGCGCAGCTCGGAGGCGGTGGTCGGCATCCTGGTCGTGTTGGTGATCAACGGCCTGCTCCGGCCGCGTACCGGCGGCGCCATCTATGACCGTGTCTATTGCGATGCGCTTGCGGGGCTCGCCGAGCAGACAGACTCCGGCAGACGCCTTGTCCGCTGCGCGACAGTGCCTCGGTCGTCTGAGTGCGGACCCCGGTCGGGAGCCGAAAGCGGTCGCGGAGAGCGCCCTGCTGCACGCGACCGCCTTTGCATTGACCGGATTGATCGCGCGTGTGGAGGGCCTTGCGGATGCGGCCGTCGCCCTGACCGCCGGGCGCTCGCTTCCGGCCGCCGCGCTGGCCGCGGAGGTCCGCCCTCCGCTTGGCGAGCGGCTGGCCCGCAGGTCACTACATCGGGGTTGCGCGCGGGTTGCGGACCTTTGCCGAGGCGCTCGAGGCGATCGACTGGGCGGCGTGGCGGTTGCCCCGCTTCTAAGTGACGCTCGAACGCTGCACTTTCGGCACCGACACAGCGTCAGCGAAACCCATCCAGTCCGCGCCAAGGGCATCAGGCAGAAACCCGGCAGCGCGGCGGTTTGGAGGTGTTGTCGCTCACTTTGTTTCACCGGCCGATTCCCGAATTATTTCGCGATGATTACCCGCGCGTTTCCCGCACTGATCACCCCGGTGGCGCAGTGTTGGCAGGTGGATGAGTGCGAGGAGCGCGAAGGCGGTGTGTGG
>NZ_DATITZ010000215.1:0-10924 GCF_035467215.1 Thiocapsa sp.
CGCATGGCGCAGCGCTTTTCAATGCGCTACCTGCTCGTGGACGGGCAGGGCAATTTTGGCTCGGTTGATGGCGATCCACCGGCCGCCATGCGTTACACCGAGGTGCGGATGACCCGCATCGCCGATGCGCTGCTCGACGACCTCGACAAGGACACGGTCGACTTCATTCCCAACTACGACAACAGCGAGCATGAGCCGGTCGTCCTCCCGGCGCGCTTCCCGAATCTGCTGGTCAATGGTTCATCGGGTATCGCGGTCGGCATGGCCACCAACATCCCGCCGCACAATCTGCGGGAGGTCATCGACGCCTGTCTGGCGATCATCGACAACCCGGCGATGACCATCGAAGAGCTGATGGTGCTGGTACCCGGCCCGGATTTTCCGACCGCGGCGCTCATCAACGGCGTGCGCGGCATCCGCGAGGCTTATCGGACCGGCCGCGGCCGCGCGGTGATTCGCGCGCGCACCATGGTCGAAGTTCAGAAGCGCAGCGGGCGCGAGGCGATCGTCGTCACCGAGCTGCCTTACCAGGTCAACAAGGCGAGGCTGCTCGAGCGCATCGCCGAGCTGGTGAAGGAAAAGAAGATCGAGGGCATCGCCCCGGACGGGCTGCGCGACGAATCCGACAAGGATGGGATGCGGGTTGTCATCGAGCTAAAGCGCGACGCCTATGCCGAGGTGCTGCTGGCCAATCTCTACCAGCACACCCAGATGCAGCAGGTCTTCGGCATCAATATGGTCGCCCTGGTCGACGGCCAGCCGCGCACCCTGAACCTCAAGCAGATCCTCGAGTACTTTATCCGTCACCGCCGCGACGTTGTGACGCGCCGCACACTCTTCGAGCTGCGCAAGGCGCGCGATCGTGCCCACGTCTTGGAAGGCTATGCGATCGCGCTTGCGAACATCGACGAGGTCATCGCCCTGATCAAGGCGTCGGCCAACCCGGCCGAGGCGCGCGAGCGCATGATGGAGCGCACCTGGGCGCCCGGCTCGGTCACCGGCATGCTCGAGCGTGCGGGCGCGGAGCATACCCGTCCCGAGGAGCTCGAAGCCGCCTTCGGTCTGGTCGACGGGGGCTATCGGCTGAGCGAGCGTCAGGCCAAGGCGATCCTGGACCTGCAGCTCCAGCGCCTGACCGGTCTGGAGCAGGACAAGATCCTCGACGAGTTCAAGGAGATTCTCGACAAGATCGCCGCACTCCTGATGATCCTCTCCGAGTCGGATCGCCTCATGGACGTGATCCGCGAGGAGCTCACGGCGATCCGCGATCAGTTCGGCGACGATCGGCGCACCGAGATCCAGGTCGACCATACCGACCTCACGCTCGAGGACATGATCGCGCCCGAAGAGGTCGTAGTGACCATGTCGCACCAGGGCTATGTGAAGGCCCAGCCGATCAGCGATTATCAGGCGCAGCGGCGCGGCGGCAAGGGCAAGAGCGCGACCTCCTTCAAGGAAGAGGACTTCATCGACCGCATCTTCGTCGCCAACTCGCGCGACACCGTGCTCTGCTTCTCCAGCCGCGGCCGGGTTTACTGGCTCAAGGTCTACGAGCTGCCGCAGGCCGGTCGCGGTGCGCGCGGTCGGCCGATGGTCAACCTCCTGCCGCTGGAGCCGGGCGAGCGCATCAACGCGGTGTTGCCGGTGCGCGACTACGAGTCCGGTTATTTCGTCTTCATGGCGACCAGTGCCGGCACGGTCAAGAAGACCCCGCTCGATGAGTTCTCGCGGCCCCTGTCGCGCGGCATCATCGCGATCGATCTGCACGAGGACGAGGTCCTGATCGGCGTGGCCATCACCGACGGCAAACAGGACCTCATGCTCTTCACCTCCGCCGGCAAGGCGGTGCGCTTCAGCGAGGGGGCGGTGCGCGCGATGGGTCGGACCGCGCACGGCGTGCGCGGTGTGCAGCTCGCGCCCGGCCAGAAGGTCATCTCGATCTTGGTCGCCGAGCCGGGCACCGTGCTCAGCGTGACCGAGAACGGCTACGGCAAGCGCACCCGCGTCGAGGACTTCCCGACCAAGGGTCGCGGCACCAAGGGCGTGATCGGCATCAGCACCTCCGAGCGCAACGGCGCCCAGGTCGGCGCCGTGCTGGTGCGTCCCGACGACGAGATCATGCTCATCACCGAGGGCGGTACCCTGATCCGCACCCCGATCGATCAGATCCCGGTCGTGGGTCGCAGTGCCCAAGGGGTCAAGCTGATCAATCTCGGCGAGGGCGAGCGGCTCTGCTATCTGGAGCGGATCGTGGCGCTGGAGGGCGAGAAAGAGGGCAACGGGGACCTCGCCGAGGATCAAGACCCGGATGAGCCGGCCGACGAGCCGAGCGATGATGATCGTTCCGCCGACGTCGATCCCGACAGCGATCCGGAGGCATAGCAACCCGCGTTTTATCGTGACTGAACCGCGCCGGCTCCAACGCTTGTCAAGGCTGCCGGGGCCGATCCCATCCAAACACATCGCATACCGCGCCGGGCGCGGTTTAACGGAGATCACAGAATGGCTCGGGTTTACAACTTCAGTGCCGGCCCTGCAATGCTTCCTGAGCCCGTCCTGATCAGGGCGCGCGAGGAGATGCTCGAATGGCGCGGCAGCGGCATGTGTGTCGCCGAGATGAGTCATCGCGGCAAGGAATTCATGTCGATCGCGGCGCAAGCCGAGGCCGATCTGCGCGAGCTTCTGGCGGTCCCGAGCAACTACAAGGTCCTGTTCCTGCAGGGCGGGGCATCCACCCAGTTTGCCGCCATCCCGATGAACCTGCTGCGCGGCGCGGCGAGCGCCGACTATCTAAACACCGGCTCCTGGTCGAAGAAGGCGATCTCCGAGGCACGCCGCTACGGCCAGGTCCATGTCGCCGCCAGTACCGAGGCCGAACGTTTCACCCGCGCGCCGGGTCAGGACGAGCTGACCCTGAGCGACGATGCCGCCTACGTCCACTACACCCCCAACGAGACCATCGAGGGCGTCGAGTTTCCCTATGTCCCGGACGTCGGCGACAAGCCCCTGGTTGCGGACATGTCCTCGACCATCCTGTCGCGTCCGATCGATGTCTCGCGTTTCGGGCTGATCTACGCCGGCGCCCAGAAGAACATCGGCCCGGCCGGACTCGTCATCGTCATCGTGCGCGAGGATCTGCTCGGCCGGACCCTGCCTGCGACCCCGACCATGCTCGACTACAAGGTCCAGGCCGACAACGACTCCATGTACAACACCCCGCCGACCTACGCCTGGTATCTCGCCGGGCTGGTGTTCGAGTGGCTGAAGGGCCTCGGCGGACTGGAGGCGATGGGCAAGATCAACGCCCGCAAGGCCGAGCTCCTCTACAAGACGATCGACGATTCGGGCTTCTTCAAGAACCCGGTCGAGCCGGCGTCGCGCTCCTGGATGAACGTGCCCTTCACGCTCGCCAATCCCGAGTTGGACGACACCTTCATCAAGGAGGCCAAGGCCGCCAACCTGACCACGCTCAAGGGTCATCGCTCGGTCGGCGGCATGCGCGCCAGCATCTACAATGCCATGCCGATGGAGGGCGTCGAGGCGCTGGTCGGTTTCATGCAGGAGTTCGAGCGCAAACACGGCTGAACCGCGTCTGCGGTGTGACATGCGCGGTCCGAGTTTTGGATTGGCCCCGCATGCCACCTCGGCCCGCGGCGCTGACGCGGTTCAGGATTAAATCTTTTTTCTTTGTTCTGAATCGCGTCGGCTCGAAGTTCGGTTGACGCGCGCGACGCTCGATCCTCCAATCCAACATCCGCTTATCACTCAGGACGCGATTCAGTGTTCAAAATTCAGACGCTCAACAACATCGCGGTTGCCGGACTCGATCGGTTGCCGCGGGACCGCTACGAGGTCGCCTCGGAAATCGCCCATCCGGATGCCATCCTGGTGCGTTCGGCCAAGATGCAGGCGGCGGAGATCCCGCCGAGTGTCCAGGCGATCGGACGTGCCGGCGCCGGGACCAACAATGTCCCGGTCGAGGCCATGACGGCGCGCGGTGTCGCGGTCTTCAACGCGCCGGGTGCCAACGCCAATGCCGTCAAGGAGCTGGTGATCGCCGGCATGTTGATCGCGGCGCGCAACATCGGCCAGGCTTGGCGCTTCGCGCGTGAGCTTCAGGGCGACGATACGGCCATCCATCAGGCCGTCGAGGCGGGCAAGAAGCAGTTCGTGGGTTTCGAGCTGCCGGGCCGTACCCTGGGCGTTATCGGTCTCGGCGCGATCGGCGTGAAGGTTGCCAACGCGGCGCGCTCGCTCGGGATGCGCGTCGTCGGCTACGATCCGACCATCACGGTTCAGCGTGCCTGGCAGCTCGAGAGCGACGTGCAGCCTGCGCTCAGTATCGACGACCTGCTCTCGCGCTCCGACTTCGTCACCTTCCACGTCCCGCTCACCGACGACACCCGGCGCATGATCAACGCCGAGCGTCTGCGTACCCTGCGCAAGGGTGCCGTGCTGCTGAACTTCTCGCGCGACGGGATCATCGACGACGACGCCGTTGTCACGGCGCTGGACCAGGGGCACCTCTACGCCTATTGTTGCGACTTTCCGAGCAACCTCTTGAAGGACCATCCGCGGGTGATCACCCTGCCGCATCTCGGTGCCTCGACCAAAGAGGCGGAAGAGAACTGCGCCGTCATGGTCGCGGAGCAGGTTCGGGATTATCTGGAGAACGGCAACGTGACTAACTCGGTCAACTTTCCCGAGATCAATCTTCCGCGCAACGGCGGCTATCGCATGGCGATCGTCAACAGCAACGTGCCCAACATGGTCGGCCAGATCTCCACCGACCTAGCGGCTGCCGGACTGAATATCCTGGATATGCTCAATCGCTCGCGCGGCAACGTGGCGGTGACCCTGATCGATATCGATCAGCGCTGTCCGGAAGACACGGCCAAGCGATTGCGGGCCATCGACGGCGTCCTCTCGGTGCGCTGTCTCGGGACGCGGGAACGGAACGACTGATGGAGCAAAACAGCGCAAAGGGAGACGCACTGGAGGACGTGCGGAACCGGATCGACGCGATCGATTCGGAGCTGCTCGGTCTGATCAGCGAGCGCGCCCGTTGTGCCCAGCAGGTCGCCCATATCAAGACGGCGGCCGACGGCAACCAGGTGCAGTTCTATCGGCCCGAGCGCGAGGTCGCCGTCCTGCGCCGCATCAAGGCCGCCAATCCCGGCCCGCTCGACGGCGAAGAGGTCGCGCGGCTGTTTCGCGAGATCATGTCTGCCTGTCTGGCGCTCGAGCGCCCGCTCAACGTCGCCTATCTCGGTCCGGCCGGGACATTCACGCAAGCCGCGGCGATCAAGCACTTCGGCCATTCGGTGAAGACCTTCGCCTTGGCCACCATCGGGGAGATCTTCCGCGAGGTCGAGGCGGGCTCATGCGATTTCGGTGTCGTCCCGGTCGAGAACTCGACCGAGGGCGTGGTCAGCCACACCCTGGACATGTTCATGACCTCGCCGCTCATGATCACGGGCGAGGTCAGTTTGCGGATCCACCATCACCTGATGAGCGTGACGGATGATCTGTGCGCCATCCGCACGGTCTATTCGCATCAGCAATCCCTCGCGCAGTGCCGCGGATGGCTGGATCGATATCTCCCGAACGCGGAGCGCGTCGCCGTCGGCAGCAACGCCGAGGCCGCACGCACCGCGGCGACCGAAGAGGACGCCGCGGCCGTCGCCGGTCTCCAAGCCGCCGAGATCTACGGACTCAAGGTCCTCGCCGAGCGCATCGAGGATGAGCCGGGCAACACCACCCGCTTCCTCGTCATCGGTCCGCAGGATTCTAGGCCGAGCGGCGAAGGCCAGGACAAGACCAGCCTGCTGCTGTCCTGCCGCAACCAGGCCGGTGGTCTCCACAACCTGCTGACCCCCTTGGCCGCCCACGGCATCAGCATGACCCGCATCGAGTCGCGCCCTTCGCGCCGCGGCATCTGGGACTATGTCTTCTTCATCGACATCATGGGGCACCGAGACGACCCGAAGGTCGCGCTCGCGCTTGAGAACCTGAGGCAGGCATCGCTCTTGTTCAAGGTGCTCGGGTCTTATCCGCTGGCGGTGCTTTAGCTCGTTGATCCACGACCGGTATCACAAGCATCTCGGTCAAGGAATCGACCGCGACCGCGTCCCTCGCCGAGCCTTGGGTTGACCTGTCGACCGAAGACATCCAACCATCAATCGCCGAACCTGAACCGCCACTCATGACTGTCCACGACAATCCCTTCCTCCCCCTCGCCGCCCCCGGGATCGCCGGTCTCACCCCGTACGTCCCCGGCAAGCCGGTCTCGGAGCTCGAGCGCGAGCTCGGTATCCGCGACTCGGTGAAGCTGGCCTCGAACGAGAATCCCTTGGGCCCCGGCCCCCGTGCGCGCGAGGCGATCACCGGCCTGATGGGCGAGATCGGTCGTTATCCCGATGGCGGCGGCTTCGAGCTGCGGCGCGTGCTCGCCGAGTTCCACGGTGTCCCGCAGAGTGCGGTCACTATCGGGAACGGATCGAACGACGTGCTCGACCTGATCGCCCGGACCTTCCTGTATCCGGGTGTGGAGTCGATCTTCTCCGAGCATGCCTTCGCGGTCTACCCCATCGCGACCCAGGCGGTCGGTGCGACCGCGCGTGTCGCCAAGGCGCGCGAGTACGGTAACGATCTCGACGCGCTGGCGAGCCTCGTGACGGCGAAGACCCGCGTGGTCTGGATCGCGAATCCGAACAATCCGACCGGGACCTGGCTGGCCGCCGCGCCGCTCAAATCGTTTATCGGGGCCATGCCGCGGACCTGCATCGTCGTGATCGACGAGGCTTACACCGAGTATGTCGGCGAGCCGGACTTCCCGGATGCCACCCACTGGCTCGATCGTTTTCCGAACCTCATCGTGACCCGGACCTTCGCCAAGGCCCACGGGCTGGCCGCCCTGCGGGTCGGTTACGGACTGAGCGATCCGCGGGTGGCGGATCTGCTCAATCGGGTGCGTCAGCCCTTCAATGTCAACGCCTTCGCTCAGGCCGCCGCGGCGGCGGCGATCGGCGATCGCGAGCATGTGCGTGCATCGGTGGAGCTGAACCGCGCGGGGATGCGACAGTACCTCGATGCCTTCAAGCGGATGGGGCTTGCGTACATCCCGTCGGTCGGCAACTTCATCACGGTCGATGTCGGTCGCCCGGCCGGCCCGGTCAACCAGGACCTTTTGAAGCGCGGCGTCATCGTGCGACCGGTCGGGAACTACGGTCTGCCCAATCACCTGCGCATCAGTATCGGTCTGGAAGCCGAGAACGCTCGCTGCATCGTCGCACTCGAGGACATCCTCGCGCCATGATCGAGCGCCTGTCGATCATCGGGGTTGGACTGATCGGTGGATCGCTGGCGCGGGCCCTGCGCGAGGCCGGAGCCGTGGGGCAGGTCGTCGGCTGCGGGCGCGGTCTCGCCAATCTGGAGCGCGCACGCGAGCTGGGTGTCATCGATGTCCTGACGCGGGATCCCGGCGAGGCTGCCGCGGGTGCCGATATGGTGTTTATCGCCGTTCCGCTCGGCGCCATGCGCGGCGTCTTCGAGGCGATCCGGGACCGACTCGACCCGGCGGCGGTCGTGACCGACGGAGGCAGTGTGAAAGGCAGCGTGGTGGCGGATGCGATCGGCGCCTTCGGCGGCGTTCCACCACGCTTGGTTCCGGGTCATCCCATCGCCGGGACCGAGCACAGCGGGGTCGAGGCATCCTTTGCCGAGCTCTACCGTCAGCGCCGCGTCATCCTGACGCCGTTGCCCGAGACCGACGCCGATGCACTCGCACGCGTCACCGCGATGTGGGAGACCTGCGGCGCCGAGGTGACCTGCATGTCGGTCGCCCATCACGACGAGGTGCTTGCCGCCACCAGCCATCTGCCCCACATGCTCGCCTTCGGGCTGGTCGATGCGTTGGCACGCATGCGCGAGAACGACGAGATCTTTCGCTACGCCGCCGGCGGCTTCCGGGATTTCACCCGCATCGCCTCCAGCAATCCGGTGATGTGGCGCGACATCTGTCTCGCCAATCGAGAGGCACTGAGCGCCATGCTGGCGCGCTTCGGGATCGAGATGACCGATCTCGCCGAGAGTATTCGCAGCGCCGATGCCGAACGCCTGCTGGCCATCTTCGAACGGGCCAAGGCCGCGCGTGATCGATACGTGGACGCGTCCCGAAACGATTGATCGCGCGCCCCGGCACTGCGGTCGGACGGCCTTCCGAGCCGACCTGACCCGACGGGTCGGTCGGGCTATCGCGCGCTGTGCCGCAGTGCCAGCAGGGCGACCCCGTACGCGGCGTCCTGATGCTCGGCGTTCATCACGGGGACCCCGAGTAAGTGCTCGCGCATCGCCGTCCAGGTCGGATTCGCCGCGCCGCCTCCGATGCTCGTGACCCGCCGTGGCGGGGGTGCGCCCAGCTCGGCCAATCGTGCATAGCCTTCGGCCTCGATACGGGCTATCCCTTCCAACAGACCATGCAGGAATGCCTGCGGCTCGCTCGGGCGAGGCGAGAGTCGGGGTGCCAGGTCTGGGTCGTTCCTCGGGAAGCGCTCGCCGGGTCCGAGGAGTGGGTAATAGTCCAGGCCGGATGGGTGTTCCGGGTCGATGCCGAGGCTGAGGGAGACGATCTCGGCGTCGCTGAAGTATCTGCGCAAGACCGCACCGCCGCTGTTGGAGGCCCCCCCCGCCAACCAAGCGTCGCCGAACCGATGGCTGTAGATCCCGCAGGCAGACGCCGTCACCGGCCGCTCCGAGAGGATCTTCAGCACCAGAGTGCTCCCCAGGCAGGTGACCGCATCGCCGGGCTTCACTGCTCCGGCCGCGATTACCGCAGCCGTGCTGTCCGTTGTCCCGGCGAGAACCTGAACGGTCGACGGCCAGCCGAGCCGGTCGGCGAGCATGGGGTCGATGAGCGCGATCGGATGACCCGGGGCGACGACCTGCGGTAATCCGACCCCTTCGGGGATCAAAGCCTGCACCCAATCCGGCCAGCGCAGGCGCTCGGCGTCATACCCCAGCTTCAAGGCGTTGTTCCAGTCGCTGACCCCGAGGTGGCCGGTCAGACGCCCGATGATCCAATCCGCCTGGTGCAGTGCCCGAGCGGGTCCGGTATGACGGTATCGTCCGCTCGAATGCATGAGTTTGGCGAGGCTCGAGCTTGGGCCGCGAGCCGGGCTCTCGGGCGGGGCCACCCGGTCGATCAGGGCGGACTCCGCCACCGCGCGCCGGTCGTTGTACATGAGCGCGGGTCCGCATGGGTCGCCGTCCGGCGTCGCCAGCAGGAGGGTGGCGGAGGTCGCATCGAGACAGACGGCCGCCGGCTCCCGGTCGGTCAACGCGGCGCCGAGCTGCGTGAGGGTGTCGAGCACCGCGTGCCACCACAGCTCCGGATCCTGCTCGTAGTAGCCGGGGGCCGGGCTCAGGGGCTCGGCAAGGGAAACACGTGCGGAGGCCAACTCGCGGCCGGTCTCGTCGATCGCCACCGCGCGACATCCGGAGGTCCCCAGATCGATGCCGATCCAGGCGAGACCGGGTGTCGACCTTGCATTCGGGGACATCGCGTTTCGGTATCCCTGCCGGAGACGAGCCGAGATCAGGGAAGCTGGACGGGATCCGCGGGACGCCAACCGGCTGCACGATGCTCGGCGACCACCGTCGTATAGATGCCGCCGCGAACATTGAAGGCCGCGGTCAGACGCATGAAGCGCGGCTCGGTCGCCGCGACCAGATCGCCGAGGATCTGATTGGTGACCGCCTCGTGAAAGGCACCCTGATCACGATAGGTCCAGACGTAGAGCTTGAGTGCCTTGAGCTCGACGCACCGTGCCTCCGGGACATACTCCAAGGTCAGCTCCGCAAAGTCCGGTTGGCCGGTCTTGGGGCACAAACAGGTGAACTCCGGGATCTGGATCCGAATACTGTAGTCACGCTCGGGTTGGGGGTTGGGAAAGGTCTCGAGCGAACGGCTCGGGGCGGTGGACATGGTGATTGCTCTCCGGGAAAAATGAGTCCGATCGCTGTCGCCAGCGGTGATCGATCGAAGTGAGATCTGGCTGCGAAGGTTAACATGCCATGCCGGTCCGGCGCGCAGCGGGCGAGCGCCTGTCCAATCAGCACGCAGTCACATTCGCTGCGGCTGATCTCGACGCGGATCGCCTCGCCGTCGTTGCCCCGGAGAATGCCGTCGATCAGGCATCCATCGAGCCGGATCGGTGGAAAGGTCCGGACTCGACCCACTCCGATGTCACTGAGGCGAGCCCAGTGACTCTTGCGTCCCCGGGAGCGGCCCGGGCGACGACTTGAAACCCCCTCGGCGCTTGGCGTCGGCCAGAAGCTGCCGCTCAACCCGATCTTGTCGAGTGACGGCTCGACGCTGTGATGTAAAGCTTTCCATAAGCGCGCACGGACGCTGGCGGTCACGGTCCAGAGAGTCCGATTAAAACCCCGACCGGCCAACGAGCCGAGCCAGCCGACCGATCGTGATATCGGCGCTGAATTGCTCGAGTCCATCCGCGAGATGAACTCCGAGAAGGTGGGCACAATCCACGGCCCGGGGGCGCTCGCACGCTATCGCGTCAAGAGGTCCCAAAGCGAGTTCGCGAGACTCCTAGGGTCGGAGAGAGGGTCGGCTTTGGATGACTTCCGGATCGCTCGCGCAAATAGAGCGACTGACCGGAATGGGTCCAGCCATTGGACTTCACGACCCTGCAGCGCGTCAGCGAGATCGGCGTCAGCCACGACCTGCGCGAACGCGAGGACGACATGATCTGGCGGCTGCGCTGGGGCGAGCGCTGGGTCTACGTCTACTTGCTGCTGGAGTTTCAGTCGAGCGTCAATCGCCTCATGGCGGTCCGGCTCTTGACCTATGTCGGACTGCTCTATCAGGACCTGGCCGCCGCCGGCGAGATCCCCTCGGGAAGCC
>NZ_DATITZ010000216.1:0-2480 GCF_035467215.1 Thiocapsa sp.
TCGGCTCGGCCGAGCAGACCGGCTCGCTCGGTGTCGTGACCATCAACTGCGCGCGGCTCGGATACACCCACCGGGGCGACGAGGCGGGGCTGCTGGCGCGGCTCGACACACTCCTGAACCTCTCGCGCAATAGTCTCGAGATCAAGCGCAAGGTCATCCAGCGCCACATGGATGCCGGGCTCTTCCCCTATACCAAGCGGTATTTGGGCACCTTGCGCAACCATTTCTCGACGATCGGCGTGAACGGGATCAACGAGCTGATCCGCAACTTCACCAACGATGCCGAAGACATCACCACGGCATGGGGCCACGCCATGGCCTGCCGGATCCTCGATCATGTCCGCGCACGGATGGTCGAGTTTCAGGAATCGACCGGCAGCATGTACAACCTGGAGGCCACACCGGCGGAGGGCACAACCTATCGCTTCGCCCGCGAGGACAAGAAGCGATTCCCGGACATCCTCCAAGCCGGCACGCCCGAGACGACCTACTACACCAACAGCTCGCAGCTGCCGGTGGGCTATACGGACGACCCCTTCGAGGCGCTCGCCATGCAGGAGGCGCTGCAAACCAAATACACGGGCGGCACGGTGCTGCACCTCTATATGAACGAGCAGATCTCGACGACCGACGCCTGCAAGCGGTTAGTCCGGCGGGCGCTGGAAAACTTCCGTCAGCCCTACATCACGGTCACGCCGGTGTTCTCGATCTGCCCCAAACACGGCTACATCGCGGGCGAGCACGAATTCTGCCCGATCTGCGACCGCGAGCTAATCGCACGCAAGACCGCGGCGCTCGACGAGACGGCGGCGTAGGTCGAGCACAGGGTCACCAAAGGCTCGGCCACTCGACAGACCGACAAACGACACACCATCGTTCGAAACGACATCAGGAGCGAGACCATGACCAACCCAACCATCGAGCTGAAGACTGAAGAACGCACCCGTTGCGAGGTCTGGACCCGCGTCATGGGCTATCACCGCCCGGTCTCTGCCTTCAATGCCGGCAAGCGCGCCGAGCACGCCGAGCGCTGCTACTTCACCGAGACACCCAACGGATCGGCGATCCGCCAAGAGCGCCGCGCGGCCGCCTAAATCGTCGAGCCGGATCGAGCCGGTCGAGCCTCCGCACCCATGTCTCGACAAACACCCTTCCCGAGCGACCTCGATCTGCCGACCTCTTCGGACGTCGCAGACTCGGCCGACGCGGGACAATTGCGGATCGGCGGCTTCGTTCCGTTGACGACGATCGACTACCCCGGCGAGCTCGCCGCGGTCGTCTTCCTCCAAGGCTGTCCTTGGCGCTGTCGCTACTGCCAAAACGGCGCCTTGATCGACCCGAGCGCCACCCCGGTCATCGCTTGGTCGCAGATCCGCGCATTCCTTGAGCGTCGCCGCGGACTGCTCGACGCTGTCGTCTTCAGCGGCGGCGAGCCGACCCTGCAGTCGGCGCTCGCCTCCGTCATGACCGAAGTCCGGGGGCTCGGGTTCAAGGTCGGCCTGCACACCGCCGGCCCCGCGCCGAAACGCTTGGCACGATTGTTACCCCTTCTGGACTGGGTCGCGCTCGACATCAAAGCGCTGCCTGAAGACTATCCCGCGCTCACGGGTGTCCCGCGATCCGGCGAGGCCGCTTGGGAGAGTCTGTCGTTGATCCAGGCATCCGGTATTCCGCTGGAGGTGCGCACGACGATCATGCCGCATTGGGCCGCACCCCACCTCGAGACGCTCGCAACAGCACTTGCGCAGCGGGGTGTACGGCACTATGCCGTGCAGGCGTGCGACACGCGCCACGCCCTGGACCCTCTCCTCGGTCCCTCCGTCGTCCCGCTCTCACGGCTCGCCGCCGCTATCGATCCCGCATCCTTCGAGCGATTCCTTCTGCGTGAGCGCTGACGCATCGGGCGAGATCTGCACGCCCGACGCGCTCTTACCGTCGCACGGGCTTACCGCGATACCCAGGGTCCCTGTCAAAAACAGCCCTCGACCCTCGATCGCGAAGGGTGCTGCGAAAAGGCCGAGAAGCGCCCGGGCACGCTCGGCCGCATCGACAGGATCGCGATTCACGAAGAAGGAATGAACAACCTGATCACGCCGAAGATTCGCCAGATCGCCAAGACGCTCGGCGTAGAAATAGCTCAAGGCGTTGGCGTGAAGCTTTGCATCGTGCGCATGCCGTGCCGCGGTGGAATGACTCAAGCGCTCCTGGGCGACCCAGGTCGTCACGAGCAGGAGCGCAAGATAGACGACCAGAGCAATGCCGCCCGCAATGGTCGGCGCCGGCAACCAGCGTCGGCTCCGGCCCTTCGTGCCCTGTGGCTCGGACATCACGGAAGGTCCCAACGAATCGATCCTCCCCGCACTGAAACATGGCTCGGGTGCGCATTCCACGCCATTCGGCCACCTGTTCCACCGACATCCGGCCGGCGATTCCACCGGCATTCGGCCACCCGTTGCACGACCATTCGGCCGGGGCAGTCG
>NZ_DATITZ010000217.1:0-5453 GCF_035467215.1 Thiocapsa sp.
AAACGCATCACCAGACGGGTGTCCGTCCCGGCCAGCGTGCGGGCCAGCACGGCGGCACGGCCGGCGCGATCCTTCGCCGCAAGCAGGGCGGCCGGGCGACGTCGCCGCAGATAACGCGCCAGTGCGGGGGCGGCGAGAAGACTGTGCTCGGTCCCGAGCCGGATCCGATTGACCTCGGCCGGGAGTCGGGCGAGGTGAGGCCCGGACGCGCGCAGCAGGACGAGGTCGACCGGTTGGTCCAGATCGAGAAAGCCGCCGATCAGGTTGACGAGCATCCGCTCGACCCCGCCGGCCCCCGAGAAGGACGCGAAAACGGCAAGCGGCCGCCGCGCGTCGGGTACGGCGCTCGGCATGGGGCGGGTGGCGATCGTCACCTTGACCAAATGCTATAGTCTGAGATCTGCATGAGATTTGAACCCAACGAGGACAGAATCATGGCGGTGAAGAAGATCCTGATGCTGGTCGGCGATTATGTCGAGGACTACGAGGCGATGGTACCGCTTCAGATCCTGCAGATGGTGGGCCACAACGTCCGCACGGTCTGCCCGGACAAGAAGCCCGGGGACTGGGTGCGCACCGCGATTCACGACTTCGAGGGCGACCAGACCTACAGCGAGAAGCCGGGGCACCGCTTCGCGATCACGGCCGACTTCGACGCGGTCGATCCCGCCAAGTACGACGCCTTGGTCATCCCGGGCGGCCGCTCCCCGGAATATCTCCGGTTGAATCCACGCGTGATCGAGCTGGTCCGGCACTTTGCGGCCGGCGACAAGCCGATCGCCTCGGTCTGTCACGGTCAGCAGATCCTGGCCGCCGCGGGGATTCTCGAAGGCAAACGCTGCACCGCCTACCCGGCCGTGCGTCCCGAGGTGGAGCGTGCCGGCGGCACCTGGTGCGAGGTCAACGAGACCGTCTCCAATGCCTACGCCGACGGCAATCTGGTGACCGCCCCGGCGTGGCCGGCGCATCCGGAGTGGATGCGCAAGTTCCTCGATCTGCTGGGCACCCGCATCGAAACCTGATGAGACAACGCGTCTTTGTCTACGGCACCCTGCTGCGCGGAGAGGTCAATCACCATCTGCTCGCGCAGGCGGAGTTTCTCGGGTCACATCGCACGGCGGCATGCTTCTCCTTGTATCTGCTCCGCGCCTATCCGGGCGCGGTACGTGGCGGGACAACCGCGATCCAGGGCGAGGTCTACGGCGTGGATCATGCCGGCCTGCGCCGGCTCGATCGACTCGAAGACTATCCCGCACTCTACGACCGCCGACTGCTGGCGACGCCGTACGGACGGGCCTGGATCTATCTCTTTCGCGGATCCGTGCGTGATCGCCCGCTGATCCCCGGCGGCGACTGGCGGAGCTTCGCGGCCGATCCGGATTCCATCCGAGCCGCCGGCGTGCGCCGGGCGCGCGATCCGAAGACTCGCGGCTCGCGGCTCGGCGATGCTGGCCGCGCGACGGTAGGGTCGCCGCTCGATCCGGAGCCGGTCCGCTCGTCCGCTTGATCCGAGCCGTAGGAACGGTTCAAAACTCGACGAGAGAATACCTTTCCCTCGGTTCTCGTTGTCGTAGACGACAACGACAACGACAACGACAACGACAACGATTAGATTCGGTGCTCAACTTATTTCTGACACGTTGGAGCAAGCCCGATGTCCGAAGAAGGCCGTTTCAAGATCCATCTCGAGCAGCAGGAAGGCTTTCAGATCAATGTCGCCTTCGACTGGAAGCGCGCCGCGGATCTGCTCATGGACGAGCCGCCCCCCTTGGGCGAGCAAAAGGGACCGAACGCCTCGCGTCTGCTCGCCGCTGCCGCGGCCAACTGTCTGAGCGCGAGTCTGCTCTATTGCGTCTTCAAGGAGGAGCCGCCCGACAACTGCCTGCGTGCCGAGGCGGTTTGCGTCATGGTCCGCAACGAGAAGAAGCGGCTGCGTGTCGGCCGGATGGAGATCACCCTGATCCTCGCCGAGGCCGTGACGGCGTCCCCGCGCTTCGCGCGCTGCAAGGATCTGTTCGAGGACTTCTGTGTCGTCTCGGCCAGTATTCGCCAGGGGATTCCGATCCGCGTGACGCTTCGCGACGAGGCAGGCAACGTCCTTCACGAGACGGAATGACGTGCCGTTGGACGCGACGATAAGCCCGGCCGGATGTGCGCCGTCGGTGTGGATCGCCCGGCCGCACGCTCGCTCCGAGCCCGTCGAGCTCGACACCGCGCTGACCGCTGTGGGCTTGACCGACCCGAGACCCGTTTTGGTCCTGGTCGGCGGCGCCGCGAATCTGTCCGAGGCGGTGGCGCCCGCGTTGCTCACACTCTTCGAGCGGATCGCGCCGCAACTGGATGCGCTCGGCGCGGCCGTCATCGACGGGGGCACCGCCTTCGGTGTCATGGCGCTGATGGGTCGGGCGCGCCTCAGCACCGGTGCGCGCTTCCCGCTGATCGGGATTGCGCCGCAGGGTGCGGTGGCGATCGACACCGGCAAGACGGACCAACCCGCCGGCAAAGACGGCCAGGCGCGGCTCGATCCGAACCACACCCACTTCATGCTGGTGCCGGGCGACGGCTGGGGCGACGAGTCGCCCTGGATCAGCGCCGTCGCCGATCGTCTTGCCCGCGGGCGCGGCACCCTGATGCTGGTCGCGGCCGGCGGGGAGATCACGCGCCTGGACGTGCTGCACCGACTGCGAACCGGCGGCCGTGTCCTGGTGCTCGCCGGCAGCGGCGGCACCGCGGATCGGCTCCTCGATTGGCGTCGTAACGGTGCAGCGGGTCTGGATGGTGGTCCCGCAGATCTCGACGCGGAGGCCCCCGAGCGCGCTCTGATCGATGTCTTGGACCTGGCGGACGCGGGCGAGCATCTCCCCGGTGTTCTTGCCCGAGCATTCGCGCCCTGAGGACCGCTCGCATGCCGTTTGGCTTCGGTCCACCCCCGGCCCTCGTCTGCGGCTCCGAGCCGCTCGCAGGACAGGTCGTCGCGGGTCTGCGCGGCGAGGGTCGCAGGGCCGAAGCGCTCGACCGGGAGCGCCTTCTCGAGCTGGATCCGCGACGAATCCGCACCCTGATCCTGGCCGATCCACCCAATGCGGCGGCTCTGGTTGCGGCGCTCGTCGCACGTGGACGGCCTGACCGTCGTCCGGGTCGGCGCCCGCAAAGGCAAGCGATGCGTCGTCTGATCCTGATGCATAGGCAGGATCCGCCGCCCCGGTTCACGATGCCGGAGCCCGACAGCCCCTGGCGTCCGGAGACCTTTGCGATCCTCGATCGCGCGGCGCGTGCCTTGCTCGGTCGGTGGCCGCTGCATCTCGGCTTGGATCCGCGCTTCGGTCAGCGGCCGCATCTGTTGATCGCCGGTTTCGCCGATCCCGCGCAGGCGCTCCTGGTGCATGCACTGCGCCTGATCCAATACGGTACCGGCAGGCCGTGCGTCAGCGTCGTGTGTGCACCCGGCGACGCGGCCGAAACGCGCTTCCTCGGCGCCTATCCCCAAGCCCGAGCGATTGCCGACATCCGATTCGCACCGGTCGAGGATCTCGAGACCCTGCTAGCCCCTGTCTCGCGGGTTATGGATGGGCACAGCTCATCCGAAGGCCGGAGACCCGAGGCCCGGCCTCCGGTGACCCTCGCCTTCGTCTGCCCGGGCGACCCAGCCGGGGAGGGCATCGAGCTTGCGAGACGCCTGGTCGATACGCTCGCCGCACTCCAGGGCGTGTCGCCCCCGGTCCTGTTGGAGACCGGTGCGACGTCGGGCCCGGGGAGAACGCCCGCCGCCGGCATCGAGGATTGGGACGGTCAGATCATCCCGGTGTCCTATCTGCGCGAAGCCTGTCGCCCGGCGGTGCTGCTGGACGGACGCGGCGACGAGGTCGCCCGGACCATCCACGATCACTATCGCGACAGCATCGCCGCACAAGGCCGCGATCCGAACCTGGAGCCTGCAGGTCAGCCCTGGGATCTGCTGGCGACCTCTTATCGCCAGGCCAATCGCCATCAGGCCGATCACGTCTGGGCCAAGCTCGCCGTGACCGACGCCCGGGCGGTGCCCGAGGAGATGGTCGAATCCTTCGTCCTGACGCCCCTGGAGGTCGAGCGACTCGCGATCATCGAGCACGAGCGCTGGGCGGCGGATCGTCATCTCGACGGCTGGAGCTACGCACCCGTGCGCGACAATCAGCTCAAGCACCACCCCCAGCTCATCCCCTACGCCGATCTGTCCGAGCCGATGAAGGACCTGGATCGCTTTGCGGTGCGCGGTCTGCCGACCCTGCTCGCGCGCCAGGGGCTCGGGATCCTGCGTTTGCTCATCGTCGGTATCCCGCAGCCCGCTGCGGGTTGTCCAGGCGGGATGCGGTTGCGGCGGCTCGCCGTTCAGGCCCTCGACCGACTGATCGCGCGTTACCCGGATCGTGCCCTCGTCCTTGCCTCGACCCTGACCGATCGGCGCTCGCGCGAGCTGGTGCGCGAAGCGATGGACCGCGAGCAGGGCGTGGGTCTCTTTCTGCTGGTGCCGCGCCCTTTGGGTCATGTCCTCGCCGAGCTGCCCGATCCGTACGAGCGACGCGATTTCCTGACGCTCGCGGCGCGGGCCGAGCGGCGGATCGGCCTAAACGGCGAGACCGACTTGGCGACCTGGCTGACGGAGCGCGCCGACATCAGTCTGATCCTGGGCGATCGGGTCCCGGCGGGCGTGGTCGAGAAGCGGGTTCGACTGGATCCGGGTGGTTCGGGTCTCGACTGGAATTTCGAGTACTGACGGATCGATGGCCCCGAGGCGCGTCCATAGGGTTGCACCGGAATTGGGCGTCGATCGGCTCGGAATGCGCCCGTGCTGTGCAAAAGCCGGGGCTGGATGGACACTCGCCGGGATGCCGGTGACTTAAAGGCGCCGCCGCAGCGGTAAGCGAGGGTTCGAAAACAACCGACGTCGATGCGCGAACGCCATCAGCCGTAGGTTGGGCAAAGCGCAGCGTGCCCAACGGTTCCCTGTGATGTCGGCGCGGGTTGGGCACGCTGCGCTTTGCCCAACCTACTGACTCTTATCGATTCTGAATCGTTCCAAAGCGCTCGCGCCGTCCCTTGTCTTCACCCGCCGATGGGCGGAAGTGCGTCCAAACAAGGCATTCGACTCTCCCCCTCCCTCGCGGGAGGGGGCCGGGGGGAGGGGGTCAGGCCGGCTACCGGCAGCGTGACTTGCCGTCGCTGGTTCATGATTTGCATATCGGTACAGGAGGAGAACCTGCAGGTGCGTCGTCCGCCCTGCAGCTCACGCGACAATTCGGCGAATAGGTGGCTAGGGTTCCGATCCGCGGCGGCGGGTGTCTGGTCCGAGAGCTGCCGACCTGATCTGCCGATCCGTCCGAACGCCTTCCCGAGCCGGCGAAACCCGGTTCTCGAACGGTCCAGGGCGCATCGACCGGGCAGGTTACACGGCGGGATAAAAGCCCGGGAGATCACCT
>NZ_DATITZ010000218.1:0-47263 GCF_035467215.1 Thiocapsa sp.
GATTTCAACAGCGGGCAGATCCTCGCCGAGATGAACGCGGACGAGCGTCTGGAGCCGGCGAGCCTGACCAAGATCATGACGGGCTACGTGGTGTTCCGCGAGATCGCGGCGGGCAAGGTCGCCTTGACCGACAATGCCTACATCAGCGAGCGGGCCTGGCGCACCGGCGGCTCCAAGATGTTCATCGAGGTCGGCAAGCAGGTGTCGATCCAGGACCTGCTGATGGGCATGATCGTTCAGTCGGGCAACGATGCCAGCGTCGCACTGGCCGAGCATGTCGGGGGCAGCGTCGAGGCCTTTGCGGACCTCATGAACGCGCATGCGCAGCGGCTCGGGATGACCGGAAGCCACTTCACCAACCCGCACGGCCTGCCCGATCCGGAGCTCTACATCACCGCGCGCGACATCGCCACGGTCGCCATGGCGATCATCCGTGAGTTTCCCGAGTTCTACGGCTGGTACAGCACGCGCGAATTCACCTTCAACGGGATCACGCAGCAAAACCGCAATCCCATGCTGCGTCGCGACGAGACCGCGGACGGTGTCAAGACAGGCTATACCCAAGCCGCCGGTTACTGCCTGGTATCCTCCTCCAAGCGCGACGACATGCGACTCGTCTCCGTCGTGATGGGATCGCCCACACCCAACGCGCGGGCCGAAGCCAGTCTTGCCCTGATGAATTACGGTTTTCGCTTCTACGAGAGCCATCGCCTGTATCCCGCCGACGAAGCGGTCGAGACATTGCGCGTTTGGATGGGCGACAAGGAGATGCTGCCTGTCGGCCCGGAGGCGGATGTCTTCGCGACCTTCCAGCGCGGGCGCTATCCGGAGCTCGCCGCGCGCCTGGAAAAGGCGGAGGATGGACTGACCGCTCCGATCGCTCGCGGTTCGCAGGTCGGCGAGATCGTGGTCATGCTCGGCGAGGAGGAGCTCAATCGGGTGCCTTTGGTTGCACTCGACGACGTCGGCAAGGGCGGTCTTTGGCAGATGGCCAAGGACAGCGTTCTCAGAATGTTCTGATCGGTTCAGATCGGTAACCAGGTGCGAGATGGCTGAATCCAAGCCCCCGTCGAGACCGATCCCATCGCGGGAGCAGGCCCCGAGACCGGACATGTCCGAATCCGGCAGGTCCGACCCCGACGCCTCCGAGACCCTCTTCGTCTTTCCCTGCCGATTTCCGATCAAGGCGATGGGGCTCGCGGATGCGCGCTTCGAGGCACTGGTGATCGAGATCGTGAGCCGGCATGCACCGCGGCCCGAGGCGGCGGACGTGAGCGCCCGCTTGAGCAGCGGCGGCAAGTGGATCTCGGTGACCCTGACCATCCAGGCGGAAAGCCGCGCGCAGCTCGATGCCATCTATTGCGATCTCACGGCCCACGAGTCGATCGTCTGGGTGATTTAAACCGCGCCCGATGCGGTATGCGTCGTGTGTTGGATTGGCTTGGCCGCGCCGGCTCCGACGACTGTACGGAGCCGGCGCGGTTTAAAGTATAAAAAATATTAAATTTCGAACCGCGCCTCCAAAAAGGTCGGAAAAAACCCTTGAGCCCGACACAACATGGTGATGACGCACTTCACTCTGGACTGAGTGTAAGCGCGGAAAGGGATGGCTCGCGGCCGCTCCTGGTGCGTCGCCTGCCGGGCTATCGGGACTATCTTCCGACCTTGGAGGCGATGCGCGGATTCACCGATCTGCGCGGCCCCGACACCCTCGACGAGCTCTGGCTGCTCGAGCACCCTCCCGTCTTCACGCTCGGTCAAGCCGGCCGCGAGGAGCACCTGCTGGACCCCGGCCCCATCCCGGTTATCAAGGTCGACCGTGGGGGGCAGGTGACCTATCACGGACCCGGACAGCTGGTCGTCTATGTCCTGCTCGATCTGCGTCGCGCGGGACTCGGCGTCAAGCGCTTGGTCGGTCTCCTGGAGCAGTCCGTCATCGACCTGCTCGCAACGCTGGAGGTGGCGGCCGAGCGCCGTGCGGATGCGCCCGGTGTCTATGTCGCGGGTGCCAAGGTCGCCTCGCTGGGTCTGCGCATCCGCAACGGCTGCAGCTATCACGGACTCGCCCTGAACGCGAGCCTGGACCTCGCCCCCTTCGGTCGGATCAACCCTTGCGGTTACCCCGGCCTCGCCGTCACCCGGCTGGTCGACCTGGTCCCGGGCGTGACGATGCCCGAGATCGAAGCCGGCTTGGTTCGTTTGCTCGCCGCCTCGCTCGGGACGACGGCGACGCCGCGCGCGGTTTAAACCGCGTCCAGAGCGAGAGGCTCACCTTCGAGTGAGCTCGACGGCTGGTGCATCCACGGCCCTTAGCGGTGACGCGGTTTAATGCAGGGTTCGGGGCGGCTCCCGTTCACCGTCCTTCACGGGCAGCAAATCGACAAACCTCCCCTTGGCCTCGGTGAAATGCTGGAACTCCGGTCGGCCGAAGGTGCGCTGCGTCGTCGCGATACCCTTCGCCTCGATCGGGATCTGGGTGACCCAGAGTCCGTGTCGGGTCTCGAGTGCGAAGGACGCGACGTCGACGCGGTAGGGGGAGGCACCGATCGAGCCGTATTCCTCGATGATCTCCTTGAACTGCCCGACCTTGTTCGCCGGCAAGGACCAAGCTTCCATGATCATGAAGATAAAGTCCGCCTCGTGCAGCTCGGCGAGGCGGCGAATCACGGCGGCCGCAGCATCCTTCTCCTCGTCCGAGGCCGTACTCAGCAGGACCGGAAAGGTCTCTCCGGTCGTGAGGTTTCCGACGAACGCGAAGGGGCTCAAGCTCTCGCCGCGTTCGAGGATCTCCCTGGCCGTGTCGATCAGCGGGGTAATGATGTCGAGATAGGTTGCGGGAAGTGCGCTCATCGGGAGATGCCTCGAATTAATTCACGCCGGCGACCGGACGCATCTCCTTGTCGCACACACCGCCGACGGCGGCCGTGCGTGTCGTGGCGCTTCCGCGGCAGGACTCGCCTCGATCCTGGATGCTGCAGACGATCTCCACGGGCCTGCCGGACGAGAGCCAGCTCGGAGTCGTACGATAGCGTCCGACGTTGCCCGAACGGCAGCCGCTCGGGATCCCGTAAGGCGGACAGGACTTGGGCGCGCGCAGCGAGACCTTGCGCCCGTCGACGATGAAGCCCGGATAGTTGTTCTCGGCGCGGACGATATCGCGCTCCGGGGTCTCGTCGAAGCGGAACTCCTCGAATCGGTAGCCATCCCCGCTCGCCGGTCCGACCTTGATCCGGGTGTTGGCGATCAGGGCGAAGTCATCCCCGTTGCGCGCGACCGCGCCTGTCATGTACTCGACGCGGTCGTGATTGGGAAAGCACTTACCCATCGCCGGCGCGTGATAGTAGTGACGCATCGAGGTCAGATCGGCCAGACGATTGTCCGGAAAGATCGCCTGCAGATCGCGCTCGCTGCCGAAGAGGATCCGCTCGGCATCCCCGACCGACTGGGTGTACATGGCCTGAAGCTTGGCATAGCGGTCGTTGTCCGCGAGGTCGGGCCGCAGGTAGCAGGCGGTGAGGCCGGAGATCTGGGTCAGGTATTCGTCCCAGATGTTGTATTGGGAGACGGACGAGGAGACGCCCTGGAAGTCACCCGGGAACTTGCACCCCTGCCGGGTCTGACACTGACCGACCGCGCGGTTGCGGATCGAGAGCACGATGATGTTGCGCTCGCAGGCCCCGTAGGCGTTGCAGCCGCGTTCGAGATGGCCCTCGTAGATGGCCGTGCGCATGACGTAGTCGAGATGTTTCGCGCGCGCGAGCGTGGCCTCCGAGCCGAGCCGGCCGTTGCTGCGGATGAAGTCGCCCCAGGCGCGGTCGAGCGCGGCGCGGCGGCCGGTCAGGTTGCGATTCGCACTCTCGCATTGGCTCGAAGCATGGAAGCTGCGCACGATGCGGTCGAGCTCGCTCGCACCGCCCGGGTTGCCGGCTCGGCCGCTCGAGGGCGGATCGAAGAAGGGCGCCTTCTCGAGCGCATAGAGCTCGCGCACGTTGATGACATTCTTCACGCTCGAAGGGCAGTGATGGTTTTGAACCTTCAGCGACTTGCGCGCCGCAACCGCGCTCTTGAAACGATCGGTATCGCTGCGGCTCGCCTTCCTCGGATCGACCACGACCTCGAATCCCACGAACGGCGTCCCGGAGCCGTCGGTCAAGGGCTTGCCGTTTCGGATCATCAGGCAGGGGATCACGGAGGTCCCTTGCGTAAGGGTTCCGGCGGGGGATTTCGCGCCCGAGCGCGCGAAGCTGTCGGCGTTGTAGTAGGGCACCTCCATCGGGCCGTTGAACTTGTAGATGGTCATGACCGGGGTCGCCGGGATGGCCGCCTGAACGGGGATGGACGCGGCTAGCGCAAGGGCGCCGAGCAGATAACGCATTCTTTGGCTCCTGAGATGGATGGGTTGGTGTGCGGGTGTTCGCACTTAAATCGCGCCCGGCGGGGCATGCGATTCGGGACGCGTTTTAGATCAAAGCCTCCCGGCTCGCTTGATCGCGAGATAGCGTTCCACCAAGGCGCCCGGCAGCTGTGCGGGCAGAAGGTCGAGGATTTCGACGCCGAGATGGCGTAAACGCTCCCGATGGTGTCGCCGCGTGTCGAGCCAGCCGTGCACGGCGTGTAAGCGCAGTGCACCATGCAAATCCCTGACCTCGGTCTCCAGACTCCGGTCGAGTGCCGACTCGCGCAGGTCCGCGATCATCAGCAGGTGTCGCCGTCACAGCAGGCGGGCAGCCCGCTCCAGACCGGACTGATCCTCGTCTCGGCTGTTGGTGATCATCACCACCAAGGCCCGTCGTGGCATCCGATGCAGCAGCTCGCGCGCCGCCTGCAGCGGATCGGAAGGCTCAAGGCTCGGCTGGACGTCGTACACCCGTTCGAGCAGCCGGCGCATGGTCTGCGCCTCTTTGCGCGGTGCGCACCAGCGTCGCGACCCGCCGTAGGTCATGAGTCCCACGGCATCGCCGTGCGCGAGTGCGACGAAGGCGACCGTCAGCAGTGCACTCGAGGCCTCGTCCAGATGTGAGCGCCCGGCATCGCGATGGCGCATCCGGCGCCCGGTATCGAGCAGGAAGACGAGATGTCGGTCGCGCTCGTCCTCGTACTCTCGGGCGATAAGCTTACGCATCCGCGCCGTCGCCTTCCAGTCGATCCGTCGTAAACCATCCCCCTGATGGTAATCGCGAAGTTGATGGAACTCCGCCCCTTCGCCGCGTCTGGGTCGGCGTCGCTCCCCGGCAGCGGCGCGCCGATCCTGCATCGCGGGCAGGAGATCGCGACCGACTCGGGCAAGATTCGGGAAGACCCGCAGGGTTGTCGACAGGGTCGGAGTGCGTCGACCGACCCACAGCCCGAGCGGCGAGCGCAAGGCGATCTCGCAGCCCGGGATGGTAAAGCTCCCGCGCTCCGGCGGGGTCAGGCGATAGTCGATCCGTGCGGTTGTGCCGGCCCCGAGAGCGACCTCGCACGGCAGGCCGCTCACCGCAAATGCACTCGGATGCAGGTCATGGAGACGAAACCGAAGGTGTCGGGCCGAGGGGTTGGTCAGCATCAGTCGAACCCGGCCCGGCGCACCGAGCAACAGGATACCGCGGGTGCAGCCGCGCAGCTCGGGCGAGGGCAACCGGGCTAGGGCCAGCAGGTCGGCCGCGCTCAGGACCTCGCGCACGCCCGAGACGTCGAGCCGGTCGCCGACCCGGTCGTGCGTCACCTGCCGCACCATAGCCAGCTCTTCGTCCGCATCCGGGTGATCGACGATGACCTTGAGCAGGAAGCGATCGAGCTGCGCCGCGGGCAGCGGATAGGTCCCGTCGTGCTCGATCGGGTTCTGGGTCGCAAAGACCAGGAAGGGCGGGCTAAGCGCCAGCGGGGTGCCCTCGATCGTCACCTGTTGCTCCTGCATGGCCTCGAGCAGCGCGGCTTGCGTCTTCGCGGGCGCCCGGTTGATCTCGTCGCCGAGCAGCAGGTTGCAGAAGATCGGACCGCGCCGGACCCGGAACGCCCCGCTCTTCATGTCGAAGACGGCATGTCCGGTGACATCGCTCGGCATTAGATCCGGTGTGAACTGGATCCGCGAGAAGCGCCCGCCAACGGCGGCCGCGAGTGCACGCACCAAGAGCGTCTTGCCGACACCAGGCACGCCTTCGAGCAGGACGTGACCGGCCGCGGCCAAGGTGACCACGGACTCATGCACGACCCGCGGTTGGCCCACGAGCGCACAGCCGATGGCGGCTTCGAGCGCCGCCAGTGTGTCGACGCAGCGTTGGACGTCTGCGGACAAGCTCATGTCCCTTCGCTTCACGCGGACTCGTCTGTACCGATCCCAAGCCCGAGCCAGCGCAGATCCAAGGCATAGGGCGTGAGGGCCTCGGGCGGCGGCGTGTGCAGTGTCTCCGGCGCGGGGGGCGATGCGGGCTCGACGACGCAGCGCTCGGCCCGTCGCGCGGCGGCCTCGGCGAGGTCGGCGGGGAGACCGTCGTAGCCGCCGCCGCTCGGTCGCCAGTCGTGCAGGGTGGCGTGAAGGGCATCGGCGTGCGCCGGATGCCAAAGCGTCAGCGACAGCGGGCCTTGGGCGGGCAGTGCGGGGTGTAGACCCTGCCAGGGCACGAAGCTGCGATAGCGCAGACCGAAGACCTTCGCCGGCCCCTGCGGGTCCTGCTCCAAGCGCCAGGGCAGTCGAACGTCGCCGACGGCGATCCGCCAGTCGGCGAAGTCATCCGCCGCCGCCCCCTCGACGGCGCGCAGGCGGATCTCCACGCGCGTCGTGCTCGCGTCCACGAGTCGCGAGGTCTCCTGATCCTGGCGACCGACATCGCCGATCAAAGGCCAGAACTCCAACGCCCGACGAATCGTCAGCTCGCAGTCGCGATGCCGCACGCCGGCAATCAGACGCAGGCTGTTGCGCCTCAGCAGCTCGGCCAAGGGTGCCCCGAGGCCGAGGCCCGCCGTGCTCAGATCGCCGAGCACCTGCTCGAGGTCGCGCTCGAGGTAGTAGGGCAGGGCGAAGCGGTCGTGCAGCGCGTCGCCGTGATCGCACAGCGGGCCGTCGAAGTCTCGGGCGGAGAGCATCGCGATGATGGCGCGCAGCAGTGCGGCGAGCGCCGCGGCGCGCTCGGGCGTGTGCTGCATGCGCAGGGCACGGAGCTCGACCAGACCCAGCTTTCCGCGTCCGGGGATATAGGGATTCCAGAGCTTCTCGATGTTGAGCTCGGCGCGGTGGCTGTTCCCGACGGCGTCGGTCAGCAGTTGCGACAGTCCCGCCCAGAGCGTCTCGGCGTCGGGGGGCGGTCCGCGCTCGAGCAAGGCGAGTGCGAGACCCAGCTCGCGGAAGGCGTCGCGCCCGCGCTCGTCGGCGCGCACCGCTTGCCCGGAGCCGCCGATATGGTCGTGGGCAAAGAGATAGGAGAGTGCCGGGTGTCGGTTTAGATAACGCACCAGGCGCGGCAAGACGCGCGGCGCGACGAAGAAGGGGCTCTCCTGCGGGCCGGGTCCGCCGAAGGTGATCTGTCCTCCCCCGCCCGAGTCCGCAACCGAGCCGTTGTAGTAGAGACGGTAGGGAGCGAGCCCGAGCTCGGTGGTGGCGGCATAGAGCATGCGCGTGGCGGCAAGCAACCCGGTCACGTCGGGGTAGGGCGCCATGTTGATCTCGATCACCGCCGGATCCGGCGTGATCGTGGTCCAGGAGACGCTCGCATCGACGGGGGGCGGGTGGCCGGTCAACAGGAGCGCCGGTAGACCGGCGTTCGTGGCCGCCGTGCCGATCGCCCCGAGACAGCGCGCGAATTGCTCGACCGACGCGCAATCGGGCAGCTCGATTCGGGCCACCTTCGCCCCTTGCCAGGTGATGCGGTCGAGAACGAAGCAGGGCCGTCCGTTGGTGTCGTCGAGAGCATCGTCGGCATGATCGGGGTCCGCAAGCCCTTGATCGAAGAAGTTAGTGGGCGGGTCGTCCTCGACAGCCGCGCCAACGTCGACCGGAAACAAGACGACCACGTGGAGACAGCCCTCGTCTCCGGCGATCGACCTCGCACCGCAGCCAATCCCCCGCAGGCTTGCACAAAGCTCGCTCTGCAGTAAGCCGAGATCGCAGTCGGTGTCGGAGATCGCGCCGAGTGCGGGGTCGGGCGGTCCGTGCCAGACGGGCACGCCGTCGCGCCGGGCGTAGAGACCGAGGCTCCAGCGCGGCCGGTCCTCGCCGGGATACTGCCGGCCCTGGGTGCGCAGGACCAGACCGCCCATCCGACGCTGCAAGGCGCACAAGAGTTGCTCGGCGCGTTTCTCCTTGTCTTCGCCCATGGCGGTGCTCAGCCACTCGGGGGCCTCGGAGAAGCGATCGGTGAAGGTCGGCTCGGTGCCGACCCAGATCGCCGGGCCCATGGCCGCGACGGCGTCATCGTGTGTGCGCACGGCGCGGTCGAAGTCCGTCGTGTCCCAGTCCTGCCGACTCATCGCCTGGCCTCTCCGCGTGGGCTGTTAACGAGGCTGCGGTCATGCTCAGGGGGGTCGTCGTCGAGGTCGAGGCAAGATGCGACGAGCGCCGCACTGACCGGCCGGGGTTCAATACTCTGTGCAGTCTGCGTGATCTCGGAGTGCATGCCCGGCAACCTTGCAAGGCCGGGGTATCGGAATGATCCCCGGTCGATCCAGCGCCGGATCATGCCACGGGTGAAGGCGAGGGCGACAGCCCCGCGGCATCGGGCGAGCGGTAGAGATGCGTTCCTCGTGCGGGTCGTCCCGATGCGGCGCCAACTGCGGCGGCCTCAGAGGCTTGCCCGTGACTTTTTTCGGGACTAGCATCGTGTGCGGAATCCACCCTGGACGACTGAATCTTCGCCTCCTTTTTCACCCGACCCGCGTTTTTCGGTGGTGGGAGCCGCGGGCGGCCCAGTCACCAACGGTCATCCCTTTCTCCGTCGACGAGGACCCTTATGCGTCCGAGCAGCGCGTCCGCGACCCGTTTTCAGGTTGAATTGATCAAGCCGTCGCACTACGACGACGACGGCTATGTGATTCAGTGGCTCAAGGCCTGGATCCCGTCCAACTCGCTCGCGAGCCTCTACGGGCTGACCCGCGCCGCCGACCGATCCCGGGTTTTGGGCGAGGGCGTGCGCATCGAGGTCAACGCCTACGACGAGACCAACACGGTGGTTCCGGTGAAGCGGATCATCGGTCGCATCCAAGGTAACGGCGGTCGGGGTCTGGTATGCCTGGTGGGAGTCCAATCCAATCAGTTCCCCCGCGCGATGGATCTGGCCCGGCGCTTTCGGGCGGCAGGACTTCAGGTCGTGATGGGCGGCTTCCATGTCAGCGGCTCCTTGGCGATGCTCCCGGGCGTCCCCCCGGAGCTGCAGGAGGCTATGGACCTGGGCGTCACCCTCTTTGCCGGCGAGGCCGAGGAGCATTTTGCCGACCTGCTCCGTGCCGCCTATGACCGGCGTCTGGAGCCGCTCTACAACCACATGGCGGAGCTCCCGGACCTGCAGGGCAAGACCATGCCCTATCTCCCGCCCGAAGTGGCGCGGCGCTATGCCCCCATGCCCGGCACCTTCGATGCCGGACGCGGTTGTCCCTTCCTCTGTAGCTTCTGCACCATCATCAACGTGCAGGGGCGCAAGTCCCGCTTCCGCGACCCGGACGACATCGAGCAGCTGCTGCGCGCCAACCTGGCCCACGGCATTCGCCATTACTTCATTACCGACGACAACTTCGCGCGCAACCGCAATTGGGAGCCGATCTTCGATCGGATCGCGGCCCTGCGCCGCGAGCTCGGCGTGAAGCTCAACTTCACCATCCAGGTCGACACCATGTGTCACACCCTGCCGGGGTTCGTAACCAAGGCGCGGGCGGCGGGCGTGTCCAGGGTCTTCATCGGGCTGGAGAGCGTCAACGCGGACAATCTCAAATCCGCGCACAAGAAACAGAACAAGATCGCCAACTACCGCAACATGCTGCTGGCCTGGCAGCAGCAACGCGTGACCACCTATTGCGGCTATATCCTAGGTTTCCCGGACGACACGCCGGAACGCATCTTGAGCGACATCGAGACGATCAAGCGCGAGCTGCCGCTCGATATCCTGGAGTTTTTCTGTCTGACGCCGCTGCCCGGCTCCGCCGACCACCAGGCCCTGCATGCGAAGGGCGCGCCGCTCGACCCGGATCTGAACCGCTACGACCTCGAGCATGTCTGCACGACCCATCCGCGGATGAGCGCGCAGGAGTGGCAGGGCGTCTATCGCCGCGCCTGGGACAGCTACTACTCGATGGCGCACCTGGAGACCCTGATGCGGCGTGCCGCGGCCTTCAACCGCAACCCGAAACGCATCATGGAGATCGCACTGGAGTTTTACGGCTGCTTCAGGTTCGAGCGGGTGCATCCGCTGCAGGGCGGGTTTCTGCGTCGCAAGGTCCGCACGGAGCGGCGCTCGGAGCTGCCGATCGAGCCTGCGTGGGTCTTTTATCCGCGTCGCGTTCGGGAGGTTACGACGACCTACGGCGGCTTGATCGCTTACGCCTGGCGGGTGTGGCGACTGTATCGGCGGGTGAAGGAGGATACGCTGCGACCGGAATACCGCTGCTTCGATCAGGCGATGGAGCCGATCGAGGAGCGGGCCGACGTGAGTCCGGATGTGAGGTCGGCTGCCGCGTGACCGCGGCAGTCCGTGCGGAGGCCGAAGGTGCGCCCGACTGGCGTCCTCCGACCTCCGGGTGGTGCGTTAGGCGGAATGCGCGTTCAGCCACTTCCCGATGGCGGGTGTGACCTCTTTCTGAGCCTTGCCGCTGACATAGATGCCGATGTGGCCGCCCGGAAAGGCGAGCTCGGTGTAGTCGCTGCTGCCGGTCAAGCCCTTCAGCGCCTTGGAGGCATCCGGCGGCACCAGGTGGTCCTGCATCGCATAGATGTTCAGGACCGGGCAGGTGACGTTCTTCAGATCCACTTCCTGACCCGCCAGCATGACGCCGCCGTTGATGAAGCCGTTGCGCTGATAGAAGTCCTTGATGAACTGGCGGAAGGTCTCGCCGGCCTGATCCGGACTGTCGAAGATCCATTTCTCCATGCGCAGGAAGTTCTTCACCTTGTCCGGATCATCGAGCACGTCGACCATGTTGATGTACTTCTGACCGGTCAAGCTGAAGGGCTTGAGCGACAGGAAGGTCCAGTTCAACAGCTCGCCCGGGATATTGCCCATGGTGTCGACCGCGAGGTCGATGTCGACGTTCTGCACCCAAGCCGACAGCAGGTTGTCCGGGGTCTTGAAGTCCACCGGGGTAACCATGGTCACCAGGCTGTTGACCTTGTCCTGATGCATCGAGGTGTACATCAAGCTAAAGGCGCCGCCCTGGAAGATGCCGAGGACGTTGATCTTCTCGACCCCGTGCGCCTCGCGGATATGGTCCACGCAGCGGTCGATGTAGCCGTTGATGTAGTCGTCGAGCGTGATGGCGCGGTCGGCCTGATCCGGGTAACCCCAGTCGATCAGATAGACGTCCTGCCCGGTCGCCAACAGACCCTTGATGGTCGAGCGGTCTTCCTGGATATCGGTCATGTAAGGCCGATTGACCAGGGCGTAGACGATCAGCAGCGGGACCGGGTCGGCGGTCACGCCTTCGGGCGTGTCGTAGCGGTAGAGCACCAGCTTGTCTTCGGTGTAGACCGGTTCCTTCGGGCTCACGCCGGTGTCGATCTTGTCGGCGTTGAGCAGGTTTTCCATGCCTTGGCCGAGCTTGCGCGAATAGTCCAGCATTTCCTGGGTGAGCTTGTCGGGCCGGATATCGATCGGGAGCATCACGGTTCGGTTCCTCGCGGTATTCGTTGAATGCGCGCCTGCGCCGCCCGCTGTATCGGGAGTCCGGAGGGCGCGTGGGTTCTGTGGTGACGGCCCGCGCTAGTCGCCGCTCTTGGTCGCGGCCTTCTTGCGCACCGGCGCCTTGGCGGCGGGTGCGATGGACTTGATGGCCGTTGCGGGCGCCTCGAGCGGGGTTCCGGCGAGGGCCGCAACCTGCCGCTCGAGCGCGTGCAGACTCTGGCTGAGCTTCTTGTTCTCGCGCCGGGTCTCTTGCAGACGATCCTGCAGGGTGCGCAGCTCGTTGCGGCTCGGCATGTTCATGGCGCCGAGGTTCTCGTCGACCAGCACCGCCATGCGCTTCTTCAGGCCCATCTGGGCGTTGACCAGGTGCCCGTGGATCTGGGCGTATTCCGGTGTCGCGACCTCTTCGGCGTAAACGGCCTCGCAGGACATGACCCAATGATCATAGAGCGCGCGCGCCGAATCGATGCTCTTGCCGCTGTCGATGACCTCTTGGATGTAGCCGCCCATCCGCTGCACGGATTTGACGCCGAGCTGGGCATAGAAGCCGTTGTATTCCTGCAGCGCCTTTTGATAATCCATCGAGGCGCGCATCAATTCCTGATACTGGCCCTGCTCCTCGCGGGTGTAGCCCAAACCGGGCGCCGACAGCACGCGGTTCAGATTGTCCTTGACCTGATCGTGCGGCATGTAGCGCAGGGCATCGCCGGGCATCGGCGACATCGAGGACATCATGCGCTGCCAGTTGTCGAGCGGCATCTCCCAAAAGGACATCATGCGTTGCATGACATTGCCGCCGTCGTCCATCGAGCCGCTGAAGCCCTTCTGGATGTCTTCCAGCGCCTTGGTCCAGAACGCCATGCCGTCGGTCGGGGAGGCGGTGTCGCCCGGCTTGCCGGAGGCAAATGCCTCGCCGAAACGGAAGAAGACCTTGCCCTGCTCCATCATCTTCTCCACGAACGCCTTGGAGGCGTCGGGCGCGGCCGGCGCAAGCGCCTTCCACCAATGATCGAGCGCGCTTTCCCAGGGGTTGGTGAGCTCGCCCATCCCGCCCTGCGAGCCCATCGCCTTGCGGCTCATCTCGGTCCAGCTGTCCCAGTACTTGCGTTGCAGATCCATCCAGCTGTCGTTGAAAAAGGTTTCATTACTCATGGTTTTGCCCTCCTTTGGGTCACTTTGCAGCACACGTTAGCACGTCGATTTGTGCACTGCAACAAAGCGGCGTAAGATCGGGGTTGCTCAATCGGCGCAAGCGGGGCATTTTAGATCCCGCGGCCGGGTCTTCACGTCACGACCGGCCACCTCCGAACAAGCGTCCACTCCAAAATTCATAAGGCATTCACACCATGAGCGACAACATCGTCATCGTCGATGCGGGCCGTACCGCAGTCGGCACCTTCGGCGGCAGCCTCTCTTCACTCCCGGCAACCGACATCGGGGCCGCCGTGCTCAAGGCGTTGATGGAGCGCACCGGGATCTCTCCGGATCAGGTCGACGAGGTCATCCTCGGCCAGGTCCTCACCGCCGGCGTGGGCCAGAATCCGGCACGTCAGACGACACTGAACGCGGGTCTTCCGCACTCGGTGCCGGCCATGACCATCAACAAGGTCTGCGGCAGCGGGCTGAAGGCCGTTCATCTGGCGATGCAGGCGGTGGCCTGCGGCGACGCCGACATCGTGATCGCGGGCGGCCAAGAGAGCATGAGCCAGTCCGCACATGTCCTGCCGCGCTCGCGCGAGGGACAGCGCATGGGCGATTGGTCGATGAAGGACACCATGATTGTCGATGGTCTTTGGGATGCCTTCAATCAGTACCACATGGGCGTGACGGCAGAGAACATCGCCAAGAAGTACGAATTCACCCGCAATGCGCAGGATGAGTTTGCGGCTGCATCGCAGCAGAAGGCCGAGGCGGCGATCAAGTCGGGACGTTTTTCCGACGAGATCATTCCGGTCGCCATTCCGCAGCGCAAGGGCGATCCGGTCGTCTTCGCCACGGACGAGTTTCCGCGCCCCGGCACCACGGCCGAGACGCTCGGCAAGCTGCGTCCGGCCTTCGACAAGGCCGGTACGGTCACCGCCGGCAACGCGTCGGGCATCAACGACGGGGCGGCGATGGTCGTCGTCATGAAGGAGTCCAAGGCCAAGGAGCTCGGTCTGAAGCCGATGGCCCGCCTGGTCGCCTTCGCAAGCGCCGGTGTGGATCCGGCCATCATGGGCACCGGCCCGATCCCGGCTTCGACCAAGTGTCTGGAAAAGGCCGGTTGGACGCCCAAGGATCTCGACCTGATCGAGGCCAACGAGGCCTTCGCCGCGCAGGCCATGTCGGTCAATCACGAGATGGGCTGGGATCTGAGCAAGGTCAACGTGAACGGCGGGGCCATCTCCATCGGCCACCCGATCGGCGCGTCCGGTGCTCGGGTGCTGGTGACCCTGCTCTACGAGATGCAGAAGCGCGATGCCAAGAAGGGGCTCGCGACCCTCTGCATCGGCGGCGGGCAAGGCGTGGCGCTGGCCGTCGAGCGGGTCTGATCCGAGCCCGAGCGGGGAGTCCCCCGGCGAAGGATCGCCGGGCCCCGCAGGTCGTACCCCGTCTCGACTGGGGTACACTTCTTCGGACTGAAGGACGAAATGGCCCAGATGCCCATGAACGACGAGCGCATCATCAAGAAGTACCCGAATCGGCGCCTCTACGACACCGAAGTCAGTCGTTACATCACGCTCGCGGACGTGCGTGATCTCGTCATGAGCTGCACCGCCTTCAAGGTGGTCGACACGGCGAACGACAACGACATCACGCGTTCCATCCTGCTGCAGATCATGCTCGAAGAGGAAAGCGGCGGCGAGCCGCTGTTCAGCGCGACCATGTTGTCTCAAATCATCCGCTTCTACGGCGGGACCCTCCAGGGCATGTTCGCGCGCTATCTCGAAGGTTCGCTGGATCTCTTCTCCAAACAGCATCACGAGCTGGTTCGCTCTCTTGGCGAGACTCCGTTCGATGCCATGACCCGGATGACCCAGAAGAACGTCGAGCTGTGGTCCGAGATCCAAGGCGAGTTGATGCGCGCGGCGGGATTCGATCTCGGCGGCAAGCCACGGGGCAAGACCGATCGCAAGACAACGGCACCCGCCGACGCCGATGTCAAAGACCGTGACGGGTCAGCCTGAGCGACGGAGGGTCGACCTGCCGTCACCTCAATGCTTTTGATTGACGGATTCGGGGTTGACAGGGGTTTGCCCGACGACTATTGTGCACTGCAACAATTGCTGCACTGCACAACACATCGGAGCAACTCCCATGACGACCAACGACACACTGAACACCGTCAACGAGCTTACCAACAAGACCGTCGAGCGCATGACCAGCCTTGGCGAGCTGAACGTCCGCATCTTCGAGAAGATGTCGGCGCGTCAGATGGATGCCATGAGCCTCTACATGGAGCACGCCATGCGCATGATGAAGCTGGCGACCGAGTCCAAGGGCTACAATGAGTTCTTCAAGGGCCAGGTCGAGGCTACCAAGGAGCTGAGCGAGCGCGTTCTGGCCGAAGGCAAGACCAGCATGCAGGCCGTCAGCGACGTGCGTGACGACTATCGCACCTGGTTCGAGAAGAACATGGCCGACGTCTCGGCCGACCTGCGCAAGGCTGTCCCGGCTGCCTAATTCGGCAGACCGTTGAGCTCGACTCGGCAGCCCAAGGACGGGCCGCCATTCGCAAGTCTCCTGCACAGGGGGCTTGCGAATGGTTCGTGATCGGAAGATCTTGAACCCCCGTGAGCGGATCGCGCGTTGATCGCTCCGGACCCCGATGAACGACACACCAATAAAAACCCGGAGGAAAGAGACATGGCTCGCATTGCACTCGTGACCGGCGGTATCGGCGGAATCGGCACCTCGATCTGCACGCGTCTGGCGCAGGACGGCTGCACGGTCGTCGCCAATCACCATCCTTCCGAGGCCGCTGCCGCGGAAGCCTGGAAGAAGGATCGCGAGGCCGAAGGTTTCGCCATCGACACCTTCGCTGCCGACGTGTCCTCCTTCGAAGACAGCGCGCGCATGATCAAAGAGATCGCCGAGACGCACGGCCCGGTCGACATTCTAATCAACTGTGCCGGTATTACCCGCGACAAGACCTTCAAGAAGATGGAGCTTGCGCAGTGGGAAGCGGTGATGCGGGTCAACCTGGACAGCGTCTTCAACGTCACGCGCAACGTCTGGGAAGGGATGCTGGATCGTGGCTTCGGTCGGATCATCAACATCTCCTCGGTCAACGGTCAGCGCGGGCAGTTCGGCCAAGCCAACTACTCCGCCGCCAAGGCCGGTATGCACGGCTTCACCATGGCCCTGGCCCAGGAAGGCGCATCCAAGGGTGTCACGGTGAACACCGTCTCGCCCGGCTATGTCGAGACCGCCATGACCTTGGCGATGGACGACACCGTGCGCAACAGCATCATCTCGGGTGTGCCGATGCGCCGCATGGCTCAGCCTGCCGAGATCGCCGCGGCGATCGCCTTCCTGGCCGGCGACGAGAGTGCCTACATTACCGGCGCGAACCTGCCGGTGAACGGCGGCCTCTTCATGCACTGAGGCGCTCGTCACATCTGAACCGCGCCCGGCGCCATTAAGATGGCACTTAGTGCGAGCGACCTCGCTGCAGACAACACACTCGGCGAAGCGCGGTTTAAAGATCGAACGTCGGAATTCAGAACATCGATGTCTTGGGCCTACCGGCCTCCGGCGGAGCCCGAGACCTTAAAGATCGATACCAGTGTCCTCCTCGTCTCTCTCATCATGAGACGTTTCCAGCCCGGCTCCCCGCCGGGCTTTTTTTGCCTCGGGAAATTCCGCTCGGATCGGCTCTGGAAAAAATCCCTCTGAATCCGCTACCCTGTCGACATAGGCATGACCAGGTCGGAGTGGCGGACGACTCGCGACCTCATTGCCCCTCGATGCAGACTCGGCAGCTGTTGGATCAGGATATGACCGACCTCGACACACTCTACAAGATCGATTACTCGGCTTGGGCGGAGCGCCACGTCCAATTGCTGCGTGCCGGGCGTTACTCGGAGCTGGACATCGAGCATCTCTTGGAAGAACTGAGCGACATGGGAAAGAGCGAGCAGCGCGAGCTCGAAAACAGATTGACCATCCTGTTGGCGCATCTGTTGAATTGGGCGTATCAGTATCGAACCCTGTCCGAGCGCTGGCGAGAATTCAAAGGCGACAGTTGGCGCGCGGCTATCATCGAACAGCGCAACCGGTTGGAAAAACTGCTGACACAGGCCACGGGTCTCAAGGCACGATTACCTGCAAACATCGGCGAGGCCTATGCCGATGCTGTTCAGTTGGCCAGCGATGAAAACGGTCTGCCGTCGAGCACCTTCCCGGAACAATGCCCCTACAGCGCCGAGCAACTGTTCGATAAGACCTTCTACCCGGCGCACCCCGAGGGGCAGGCCGAGGCGGGACACGCTGAACCCTGATCGGTCGGCAAGTACCGGAACAACGCCTCGCGACCAGACAAGCCCCGAATTCAACACGACCGAGAACGAGGCCCGTTGATGACCACGATGATTGCAGAGGTGTATGACGCCCTTCTGAGCGCGGGGGCCGATGACGAGAAGGCTCGCGCGGCGGCGAAGGCAATCGCCGAATACAACCGCGATATTTCGGAACTGAGATCGAATCTGGCCCTGTTGAAATGGATGGTCGGGTTCAATCTCGCCTTCACGATGGCGATTCTCTGGAAGGTCTTTTCCTGATGCCTACCCTCGGCAACCTTCAGCTCGACCACTCGCGGGCGATCGCCCGATAACCGATATCGCGCCGGAACTGGCAGCCTTCCCACCGAATATTATCGATGGCTTGGTAGGCCCGGGATTGGGCCTCGGAAACGCTGTTTCCGAGTGCGGTGACGCAGAGGACACGTCCGCCGTTGGTCCGGATCGCCGTTCCATCCGCCGTTGTGCCGGCCTGGAAGACCTTGACGTCCGAGGGCAACTCGGCGTCCAACCCGCTGATCGGGTGGCCGGTCTCGTAGCTGTCCGGATAACCGCCGGCCGCCATGACCACGCCCAGTGCGGGCCGCGGATCCCAGGCGGCTCTGACCTGATCGAGACGACCTTCGATCGCGGCCAGGCATAGCTCGACCAGGTCGGACTCCAGGCGCATCAGCAGCGGCTGGGT
Source organism: Thiocapsa sp. (assembly GCF_035467215.1). Taxonomy (GTDB): domain Bacteria; phylum Pseudomonadota; class Gammaproteobacteria; order Chromatiales; family Chromatiaceae; genus Thiocapsa. The sequence goes on from NZ_DATITZ010000218.1 coordinate 17,985, forward strand.
CTCGGGGTCGCCGAGCCGGCAGTTGTACTCGAGCACCTTGGGTGTCCCGTCGGCGGCGATCATGAGGCCGGCGTAAAGGAAACCGACATAATGGATACCCTCGGCGGCGAGCCCGGCGACGGTCGGTTCGATCACCTCGCGCATGACACGATTATGGATGTCCGAGGTGACGATCGGAGCCGGTGAATAGGCGCCCATGCCGCCGGTGTTGGGTCCACGGTCGCCGTCGTCGCGGGCTTTGTGATCCTGGGAGGTGGCGAGCGGCAGGATGTGCGCGCCGTCGACCATGACGATGAAGCTTGCCTCCTCGCCGGTCAGGAATTCCTCGATCACCACGCGGTTGCCCGCGCTGCCGAAGCGCCCGGCACCGAGCATGTCCTGCACGGCCGCCTCGGCGGTCGCGAGATCCTCGGCGAGGATGACACCCTTGCCCGCGGCGAGCCCGTCGGCCTTGATCACGATGGGCGCGCCGACCCGACGCAGATAGGCAAGCGCGTGCTCGGTCTCGGTAAAGACGCCATAGGACGCCGTCGGGATACTGTAGTGCGCGAGGAAGTCCTTGGTGAAGGCCTTCGAGCCCTCGAGCTGCGCTGCGTCTCGTGTCGGTCCGAAGCAGCGCAGACCGGCCGCCTTGAAGGCATCGACGACGCCCGCAACAAGCGGTGCCTCCGGGCCGATGATCGTCAGGTCGATTGACTGCTCGGTCGCAAAACGCACCAATGCGGGAATGTCGTCCGCCGCGATCTGCAGATTCTCCACCTTGGGCTCATGCGCGGTTCCGCCGTTGCCGGGCGCAACGTAAACGCGTTCGGCCAGCGGCGATTGTGCGGCCTTCCAGGCGAGGGCATGCTCGCGTCCGCCGTTGCCGACGATCAAGATCTTCATACCTGTCTCTTCACCTTTTAAACCGCGCCCAGCGCGGTATGCGATGTTTTTTGATAGGATCGGCGCCGGCAGATTCCACGACCACTGGAGCCGGCGCGGTTTAAACGATTAAAAAATAAATTATTTTAAACCGCGTCCCGGCTAAGGGTCGTGGATGCAGCAAACGTCGATCTCACTCACGAATCAGCATTTCGCTCCGGACGCGGTTTAAAACGAGACGACGCCGCGCCGACTTGACTGAATGAATTCGACGATGGATTGAGTCTCCGGGCCCGGATACTCCTGCTCGGCTCGGGCGAGTGCCTCGCCCGAGCGCAGGCCGGAGCGGAAGACCAGCCGATAGACGGCCTTGATGCGCGTGCGCTGCTCCTGCGAGAAACCGCCGCGGCGCAAGCCGACCACGTTGAGCCCCACGATGCGCGCCCGATGACCGTCGACCAAGGCGAACGGCGGCACGTCCTGTGCTACCCCCGTCACCCCGGCGACCATCGCATAGGCGCCGATCCGACAGAACTGATGCACGGCGACCTGCCCCGAGAGGAAAGTCCGATCCGCGACCTCGCAATGACCGGCGAGCGTGGCCGTGTTGGCGAAGATGTTGTGATCGCCGACGATGCAGTCGTGCCCCGCATGCGAGAAGGCCATCCAGTAATTGTGACTGCCGATGCGGGTTCCCGCCTCGGACTTGATGCCGCAACTGATGTTCACCCCTTCCTTGAAGTGATTGTGATCGCCGATCACGAGCGGCCGCGCCAGCTCCGGCTTGAAGCCTAAATCCTGAGGCTCCGAGCCGAGCGTCGCCCCGTGACAGACCCGGTTGTGCGCACCCATCCGCGTCGCGCCGTAGATCCGCACGCAGGACTCGATCCGGCAGCCTTCGCCGATGACGGCCCCGGACTCGATGATCGAATAGGGGCCGACACTGACGGAGGGATGCAGGTCGGCGCCGTCTTCGATGATGGCCGTCGGGTGGATGCCCATTGAACCGCGTCCTGTGTGAGTCTAAAGGGGGTATGGCGTCGATCGAGATCGGCGCGTCATGGAAGCTCTGAGTCGACGCGGTTCAAGAGATTAAAAAACTTAAAATATCTTAAATCGCGTCGACTCCGGCGTGGGTTGGTGGCTCCAAGGCCACGCCGCAACGAAAGCAGTGCCTGTCGGCACGGACGCGATTTAATGCCTGAAGTGACGCATTCCCGTAAAGACCATCGCAATCCCGTGCTCGTTTGCCGCGGCGATGGTCTCCTCGTCGCGCATGGAGCCGCCGGGCTGGATGACGGCCGTGATCCCTGCCGCCGCGGCCTGATCGATCCCGTCGCGGAAGGGGAAGAAGGCGTCGGAGGCCATGACCGCGCCTGGCACCGCGAGGCCCGCCTGCTCGGCCTTGATGACGGCGATGCGCGCGGAGTTGACCCGGCTCATCTGGCCCGCACCGACCCCGATGGTCATGCCGTGGCGCCCGTAGACGATGGCGTTTGATTTGACGAACTTGGCGACCCGCCAGGCAAAGAGGAGGTCGGCAAGCTCCTGCTCGCTCGGCGCGCGCTCGGTGACGGTATTCAGCGACGCGGTCAGGCGCAGGTCCGCATCCTGGACCAAGAGCCCGCCGTTGACCCGCTTGAAGTCGAGACGATGGACCAGCTCGCTGTCCCACTCGCCGCATTCGAGCAAGCGGACGTTCTTCTTGGCCGCGACCGCCGCGCTGGCCTCGGCGGTGACGCGGGGCGCGATGATGACCTCGACGAACTGACGCTCGACGATGGTCCGCGCCGTCTCGCCGTCGAGCTCGCCGTTGAAGGCGATGATGCCGCCGAAGGCCGATTCGGGATCGGTGCTGTAGGCGCGCTCGTAGGCCTCGAGCAGGTTGGCGCCCAGGGCGACGCCGCAGGGATTGGCATGCTTGACGATGACACAGGCCGGCCCCTCGGAGAACTGCTTCACGCACTCGAGCGCCGCATCGGTATCGGCGATGTTGTTGTAGGACAGCTCTTTGCCTTGGATCTGGCTGGCGGTGGCGATGCTCGTCTCCAAGTCGCCATGCTCGATATAGAAGGCCGCGTTTTGGTGCGGATTCTCGCCGTAGCGCATCGATTGCCTGCGTGCGAGCTGCAGGCTCAGGGTGCGCGGGAAGGCGCCGGGCACGTCGGTCGCGAGCCGTGCGCCGAGATAGTTGGCGATGGCGCCGTCGTAGCGGGCGGTGTGCTCGAAGGCCTTGACCGCCAGGTCGAAGCGCGTGGCCTCGCTCACCCCGCCGTGCGCGGCGATCTCGGCGGCGATGCGCGGGTAGTCGGCCGAATCCACGACGACGGTGACGCTCGCGTGGTTCTTGGCCGCGGCACGCAGCAGTGTCGGGCCGCCGATGTCGATGTTCTCGATGGCCGTGGCCAGATCGCAGGCCGGATCCGCCACCGTCTGCTCGAAGGGATAGAGGTTCACGACGACCAGGTCGATCGGCTTGATCTCGTTCTCGCGCATCACCCGATCATCGACGCCGCGCCGCCCCAGGATGCCGCCGTGGATGCGCGGGTGCAGGGTCTTGACCCGACCGTCCATCATCTCGGGGAAGCCGGTGTAGTCGGAAACCTCCGTGACGGGGATGCCCTGCTCGGTCAGGAGCCGGGCGGTCCCCCCGGTGGAGAGGATCTCGACACCTTTGGCGGCAAGGTCGCGGGCAAAGGCGGCCAAGCCGGTCTTGTCGGACACGCTGATCAGGGCGCGATGAATGGATGGCATGTGGGTCGATCCGGGTCTGATGATCTGAAAAGGGACGGGCGGTGCCGTCGGCGATGCGGGTTCAGCGCGCGCGCTCGATCCCGTGAGCGACGAGTCGTTTGCGCAGGGTGGCGCGCGTCAAGCCGAGGATCTTCGCGGCGTGGCTCAGGTTGCCGTTGGTATGGTCCAGAACGGTCTCGAACATGGGGCGCTCCACTTCCTCGAGCACCAAGGCGTAAAGGTTGACCACGTCATGGCCCGCCATGTTCTCCAGATAGAAGCGCAGCGCATCCTGCACACATTTGCTCAAGGGGTCGGTGCGATCCGCCTCCACCACCTGCAGCCCGGTCGCGGTCGGTGCGGATACGCTGTCCAGAGCGACTGAATTCATGCTGCTTGATTCTCCGTTTCGGGGCATTGCTCGAAGAACGCGGCGACCCGCGACAACTGCTCCGCCGGGGTTTGTGTCCCGTTGACGATGTCTCTGAAGGCCGCTGCACCCGGTAAGTAACGGCAGTACCAGGAGATGTGTTTGCGTGCGATCCGCACGCCGGCATGGGGGCCGTAAAACCGATACAAGGCATCGAGATGCTCGCGCAGGAGCGCATGGATCAAGTGCCTTTGCGGCTCGACCGGCAGGGTACCCGAGGTCAGGTAAGCCGCGACGTCGCGGAAGATCCAGGGACGCCCCCGGGCCGCGCGTCCGATCATGATAGCATCGGCGCCGGTGCAGTCCAGAACCTGTTTCGCCCGTTCGGGGCTCGCGATGTCGCCGTTGGCGATGAGCGGTATCGTCACGGCTGCGCGGATGGCACGTATCGTGTCGTACTCTGCGGGCACCCCGTAGCTGCAGGCGCGCGTGCGCCCGTGAACGGTCAGGGCGGCGATCCCGGATGCCTGCGCAATCTGAGCAATCCGTACGGCATTGCGGGTCTCGGGCGACCAACCGGTGCGGATCTTCAAGGTGACCGGGACGGCGACCGACGCGACCACCGACTCGAGGATCCGCCCGACCAGGACCTCGTCGCGCAGCAGCGCGGAGCCCGCCGCGCGTTTGCAGACCTTCTTCGCCGGACAGCCCATGTTGATGTCGACGATGTCGGCGCCCAGATCGACATTGATTCGGGCCGCTTCGGCCATGTCGAGCGGATCCGCGCCGACGATCTGCGCCGAGACCGGACCGACCTCGCCTGCATAGTCCAGACGCCGCACCGATTTGCGGGTATCCCAAAGCGCGGTGTTCGACGAGACCATCTCGGCGACCGCAAGCCCCGCCCCCAGGCGCCGACAGAGCGCCCGGAACGGCCGATCGCTGATTCCGGCCATCGGCGCAAGGATCAGGTTGTTTTCGAATCGGTATGGGCCGATGGCGAATGCGCGTTGCATGGAAGACTCATTGCAGGATCTGGATTGGAATCGATCGATGTGCGGCGTAGTGGTTTGATCATACTCCCGGCCGACGCGCATGGAGTGCGGTCTCCCGAGGATCGACGAGTTGCGCTTGACCCGCCCGCCGTCAGGCCAGCGCAAAACGCCGACGACACGTCGGCGTTCCGGGGATATCGGGTTGCGCGGGAAGAGTGCGCGCGTTGCCGATCGCCGCGCTTACCGCAACGTTCCGCCGATGAGCGCCCAATCTTCGCGCAGTCGTGTCGGCGCAAGGGCGATCCGTTCGGCATAGGCCGCGCGGACCGTCTCGACCTGCTCGGCGAGCACACCCGAGACGGCCAAAGCGCCGCCCGGCCGCAACGACTCGACGAGCCGAGGGGCCAGAGAGACCAGAGGCCCGGCGAGGATATTGGCGATGGTCACATCGACCTTCAGCTCGGGCGCCTCCTCCGGCCCGTAGATGGCGAGCCGGTCGGCGACCCCGTTGGCGAGTGCGTTGTCCCGCGTCGCCTCCAGGGCCTGAGGGTCATGGTCGACGGCGATCGCGCGCGCAGCACCCAAGCGCAACGCCGCAATCGCCAGAATCCCCGAGCCACACCCGTAATCCAGGACCGTCTTGCCGTCGAGGTCGGTGCCGTCGAGCCACTCCAGGCAGAGTGCCGTGGTCGGATGATGCCCGGTCCCGAAGGCCAGACCCGGATCCAACGCGACCACGACGGCCTCGACGAGGGCCTCGGGATCGTCCGGATCCTGACCGTGCGGACAGACCCAGAGACGCCGACCGAAGCGGGTCGGCTTGAAGGTGTCGAGCCAGACGCGCTCCCAGACCTGATCCTCGATCCGCTCGACAAGAGCCGGGCCGGTCGCCCCTGCGCGCGGCTCACGAGCCAGCTGATCGACCAAGCGAGCGACCAGCGCCTCGCTCTCGGGATCCGCATCGAACAGCGCCGAGACCTTGACCTGCGACCAGAGCGGTGTCTCCCCCGGCCCCGGCTCGAGCTGAGGCTCGTCGGCCGCATCCGCGAGCGTTAGGGAAAGCGCTCCGGCATCCTCCAGGAACGCGGCGACCCGCTCCGCGTCCGGCTTCGAGACCTCGATCGAAAGCTGTAGCCAGGCCAATTAAATCGCGTCCTGCAGAATATGCACTGTGTTCATTTGGTCTCGATCCCGCAGGAGTACGTGAGCGTCGGAGTCGACGCGATTTAAGTGATCAAGAGATTGGAATAATTGCGTTGCACGATGGCCGCGGCGAGTCCGATCCAGGCGCGAGCGCCCACCTGCCTCGAAGCCGGTCCGAGTCATTCATTGTTCTTAATTTCCTGAACCGCGTCCCGCCGAGGCGTCAAATCGCGCCTGCAGCGACACCTCCTCGAACATCTCATATCACACGAAACGCGGTTCAGCCCTACATGCCGAGCTTCTTTTCCAAATAGTGGATATTCGCCCCGCCCGCCAGAAACGCCCCGTCCCGCAGGATCGACCGCTGCAGCTTGATATTGGTATTGATCCCGTCGATCACCGTCTCGCGCAGCGCATTGCACATCCGCGCAATGGCCGCCTCGCGATCCTCGCCGTGGGTGATCAGCTTGCCGATCATGGAGTCGTAATAGCGCGGAACCGTGTAGCCGGTATAGATGTGTGTTTCCAGGCGCACGCCGGGGCCGCCCGGGGCATGGAACTCGGTGATCTTTCCCGGGCTCGGCATGAAGGTCTCGGAGTCTTCGGCGTTGAGACGGCACTCCACGGCATGGCCGCGGATCACGATGTCTTCCTGCGTGTAGCGCAGGGGCTCGCCGGCGGCGATCAGGATCTGTTCTTTGACGATGTCCACGCCCGTGACCATCTCGGTCACCGGGTGCTCGACCTGCACGCGCGTGTTCATCTCGATGAAATAGAAACAGCCGTCCTCGTAGAGGAACTCGAAGGTGCCGGCGCCGCGATAGCCGATGGTGCGGCAGGCCTCCGCACAGCGCTCGCCGATCTCGCGGCGTTGTGCCTCGGTGATACCGGGCGCGGGCGCCTCTTCGACGACCTTCTGATGGCGGCGCTGCATGGAGCAGTCGCGCTCGCCGAGATGGATGGCGTTGCCGTGCTGGTCGGAGAGGACCTGGAACTCGATATGACGCGGGTTCTCCAGGTACTTCTCCATGTAGACCATGTCGTTGTTGAAGGCTGCGGCGGCCTCCGCCTTGGTCAGGGAGATGGCGTTGAGCAGGGTCGCCTCGGAATGTACGACCCGCATGCCGCGGCCGCCTCCGCCGCCGGATGCCTTGATGATGACGGGATAGCCGATCTTACGAGCCATCTCGAGGGTGCGTTTCTTGTTGTCGTCGAGCGGGCCGTCGGAGCCGGGCACGCAGGGCACGCCGGCCTTGTTCATGGCGGCGATCGCCGAGACCTTGTCGCCCATCAGACGGATGGTCTCGGGTCGCGGGCCGATGAAGATGAAGCCGGAGCGCTCGACCCGCTCGGCGAAATCCGCGTTCTCGGAGAGGAAGCCGTAGCCCGGATGGATGGCGACCGTATCTGTCACCTCGGCCGCGCTGATGATGGCGGGCACGTTGAGATAGCTGTGCAGCGAGGCGGCCGGGCCGATGCAGACCGACTCGTCCGCCAGGAGGACGTGCTTGAGGTCGCGGTCCGCTTCGGAGTGCACCGCGACCGTTTTGATGCCCAGCTCGCGACAGGCGCGCAGAATCCGGAGCGCGATCTCGCCCCGGTTGGCGATCAGGACCTTCTCGATCATTGCAGGCATGGTGGCGATGTCTTTGCTGGAGGAGGCGCGGCGCATCGGGGGTGCGCCGGCGCTTGACGACGGGGGCGCTGCCCTCCGCCCTTATTCGATGACGAACAGCGGCTGGTTGTATTCCACCGGCTGACCGTTCTCGACCAGGATACGTCTGATCGTTCCGCCTTGCTCGCACTCGATCTGGTTGAGGATCTTCATCGCCTCGATGATGCAAAGTGTCTCGCCGGCCTTCACGGTCTGGCCCTCCTCGACAAATGCCTTGGATCCCGGGGAGGGCGCACGATAGAAGGTGCCGACCATGGGCGAGCGCACGACCTCGCCTTCCATCTCGTCGAGATCCTCTTCGTCGGAGGCTTTGGCGGCCGGCGCCGGAGCCGCCGCGGGGCCGACGGCCATCGGCATCGCTTGAGGCATGTACATCGGCATGGCGCCGCTGCCGTGTCGGCTGATGCGGACCGATTCCTCGCCCTCGTGGATCTCGATCTCCGCGACGTCGGATTGCTCCAACAGCTCGATCAGCTTCTTTACCTTGCGGATATCCATGGTCAGTGGTTCTCGTTGGAAAGGTCCGGCGCGAGCCGACCGGCCGCGGCGCGCAATGCTGAAAAGTAGCCCTCGGCCCCGAGTCCGCTGATCACCCCGACGGCGATGTCGGAGAAATAGGAGTGGGCCCGAAAGGGCTCCCGGGCGTGCACGTTGGAAAGGTGCACCTCGATAAAGGGAATCCCGACCCCGAGCAGTGCATCGCGCAGGGCGACGCTGGTGTGGGTGAAGGCGGCGGGATTCAGGATGATGAAGCGAACCCCGTCGTGCGCGGCACGGTGGACCGCCTCGATCAGAACATGCTCGGCGTTGCTCTGAATACACTCGAGCGTGAAGCCTTGAGCCCGTGCCGCATCCTCCAAGCCCTGGTGTATCTGCGCCAGCGTGGTGCGGCCGTAATGCTCCGGCTCGCGGGTTCCGAGCAGGTTGAGGTTCGGTCCGTTCAGGACCAGGATCGCCGCCATCCGGTCAATGTGCTCCAACGCGTCCGAGAATCAGTGTACCCGCCGGTCTGTTTGGGATCGGCAGCAAATCGGCGCGAATTGTGCGGATTTTACGCGATGTTGTCCAGCTAAGACGCGTCCTCGTCGGGTGCCGGACGGTCCTCCGCCTTGACCAGCGCGTCGAGCTCGGCCTTGAGCTCGGCGGCCGTGACCTCGCCGGTGCGGCTGAAGACGCGGCGCCCGCGGCGGTCGAAGATGACCGTGAAGGGCAGTCCTTCGACCCGGTTGCCGAGTCGCTTCGAGAGGGCGACGGCCTCCGGGTTGGCCATCAGGATAGGGTAGTTCACCGGGTACTGGGCGACAAACGACTCCACGTCTTCGAGGCGATCCACGGCGATGCCGACGACCTGCACGCCGGACTCCCCGAGTGCCTCCTGGGTCTGGATAAAGAGGGGCATCTCGCGCACGCAGGGCGGGCACCAGCTCGCCCAGTAGTTGATCACCACGACCTTGCCGGCCCACGCCTCGCTGCTCACCTCCCGTCCGGCAAGGTCGGTCAGGCCGAAGTCGGGCAAGGTCTGAAGGGGCGCAGACTGGCGAACCGACAATCCTGCATCGGGCTTCGGCGCCTCGATCCAGCGTTGACCGACGACGGCGGCCCCGATGCTGATCCCGCCTGCGAGCAGAATGACCAGCCCCACCCGAACCGCACTCATGGCGCAGCCCGGCGCAGGTGCTCGACAAAGGCATCGGCGGGCTTGAAGCCGACCAAGCGATAGTTCTTGCGCTCTTCTCCCGAGGTGTCGAAGTAGAGGATGGCGGGCGGTCCGATGATGCCGAAGTGCTTCATCAGGGCCTGATCATCCGCGTCGTTGGCCGTCACGTCCGCCTTGAGCAGGACGAAGCGCTCCATCTCGGCGATCACCGCGGGGTCGCTGAAGGTATAGCGCTCGAGCTCTTTGCAGGTCACGCACCAGTCGGCGTAGAAGTCGAACATCACCGGCTTTCCGAGCGCGCCCGCCTTGGCGACCTCGCGATCGAGGTCCTCGAGCGTCTTCACGGGGGTAAAGACCGCCTCCGCAGCGGCGCCACCGCCGCCGCCCACGGCGAGCCCGCGCAGAGGTTGGACCGTGTCCTTGCCGCCGGCCGCCGCACCGAGCAGCATGAGCGCACCGTAGATGAGCAGGAAGACGCCGAGCCCCTTCCAGAGCTTGCTCCAGCCGCTTGCACCCTGCGGCAGCTGGGTCAGTGCCCCCATGTAGACCGCCGAGCAGATCAGCAGCAGCCCCCACAGCAGCATGGCGACCGCCGGCGGCAGGATCCGCTCCATCATGAAGATGGCCACGCCGAGCAGGGCGACGCCGAACACCGCCTTGACCGCATCCATCCAGCCGCCGGCGCGCGGAAGCAGCTTGCCAGCCGAGGTGCCGATGGCGATCAGCGGCACGCCCATGCCCATACTCAGGGCGAACAGGGCGATGCCGCCGAGCACCGCGTCCCCGGTCTGGCTGATGTAGATAAGCGCGCCGAAGAGCGGCGGAGCCACGCAGGGTCCGACGATGAGCGCGGAGAGCAGGCCCATGATGGCCACGCCGATCAGTGTGCCGCCTTCCTGCTTGTTGCTGATCTCGGCGAGCTTGGACTGAAAGCTCGACGGCAGCTGCAGGTCGTAGAAGCCGAACATGGAGAGCGCGAGCAGCACGAAGATCAACGCGAAGGAGGTCAGGACCCAGGGGTTCTGGAAGGCAGCCTGCAGATTCGCGCCGAAGAGCCCCGCCAGCACCCCGACGACCGTATAGGTCAAGGCCATGGCCAGAACATAGACCAGCGACAGCGTAAAGGCCTTGCGCGTGGTGATGTTCGGGCCCTGTCCGGCGATGATTCCCGAGAGGATCGGGATCATGGGGAAGACGCAGGGCGTAAAGGCGAGCAAGAGGCCGAACCCGAAGAAGGCCGCAATCACCACCCAGACGCCGCTGTTGGCGAGGACGGAGGCGATCCGGTCCTGCTCCGAGACGGTGTCGTCCGCATCGGGTGACGCACTTGCCGGCGGCGCGTCGGCCGTCGTGGCTGCGGCGGCGGCCGTCGGCAGGGCCGCCGTCACCAGCGCCTCGGGCAGGCTCAGGTTTACCCTTTGGGTCTGCGGCGGATAGCAGATACCGATCTCGGCACAACCCTGATACTTGGCGATCAGGGTCACCTCGGTCGGCGCGCTCGAGCCGCGCAGCAAGGGCAGGGTCAGATCGACCCGGTCGTGATAGACCTCGACATCGCCGACGCTGCCGTCCGGAAGGATCGAGTCCTTCTTGATCTCTCCGGCGGGGCGCTCGTAAGGCCCGATGGCGACCTCGCTCCCGTCCTCGAGCGCAAGCTCGAGCATATGGCTGTAGAGATAGGTCCCCTCGGCGACGTCCCAGGTCAACTGGATCTGGTCCGGGCCCGCGACCTCCGCCGAGAAGAGGAATGCCTCCTCGGCGGGGAGGATGTCGTCGTCCGCGCCCAAGCCGAGCGACTGGCCTAAGCCCGCCAAGGCCTTCGACGATTGCTCGCTCTGAATCGGCGACGGGGTCTCGGCGGCGGACACGGTCTCGGCTGCGACAGGCGTCGCCGCCGCCAGCTCCGGCAGCTCGAGCAGCAGGCGCTGGCGGTGCGGCGGGTAGCAGAGTCCGGCATCGGCGCAGCCCTGCGAGGTGGCCTCGAGGGTCAGAAAGTTACCCGACCCGGTCGCACGCGTGACCGGCACCCGGATCTCGACGCTGTCGCGATAGACCTGGACCTTGCCGAAGAACTCGTCCTCCTTGGTTTCGGCTGCGGGCATGCGCGGGCTGCCCGTCGAGATCCCGACGGTATCCGCCTGGAACCCGAACTTGCTCTGATACATGTAATAGCCGTCGGCAACCTCCCAGCGCACCCGAACGGCGTCCGGGCCGTCGGCCTCGCCCGAGATGCGGAAGGCCTGATCGGGCATCAGGAACTCGTCCTCCGCCGACGCAAGCGGCAACACTCCGGCGACGAGCAGCCAGGTCAAGGCGACGGCCAAGAGCCGTCTCGCGGCGGATGTCCCGTGCGACGGCCGATGTCCCGGACCCTGTTGTTCGGTGGCGGTGTCGTCGATGGCGGTTTGGCGCCGCTCGACGGCGGCCCCGATCCCGGGGCTCAGTCGTTGTGGTCGGTGCATGTCGTTACCCAGCTCAGATAGTCGGGGAGTCCCTCGGTGACGGGGACCGCGATGATTTCCGGAATCTCGTAGGAATGCAGTGCGCGCAAGCGCTCAGTCAATGCGCCGACGCGCTCGGTCGTTGTCTTGATCAAGAGCAAGACCTCGGGATCACGCTGGATCTGACCCTCCCAGCGATAAATCGAGGTGATGCCCGGCAGTAGATTGGCGCAGGCGGCGAGGCGCTCCTCGACCAGGGCCTCGCCGATACGCCCGGCCGTGGCCTCGTCGGGACAGGTGCAGAAGATCAGACGATGGTCTGCCGTCATGCTGTGGGTCGGCGGCGTGTCATGGCGTTTCATCAGGTTCGGGGTTCCACTATCCTGCAACGGGTCAGCCTTTTTCTACCATATTGTTTGTCGGTTTAAGGGATCTCGGTCGACCGAGCGCGGACCGACCGACCACTTCGGGAGACCATTATCGTGCCTTTTTTGTTTCTGCTGCTCGTCATCGGCGTGCCGATGATCGAAATCTACGTGATGATCCAGGTCGGCTCCGAGATCGGGGCATTTCCGACGATCGCCCTGGCCATACTCACCGCCGTGGTCGGGATCTGGCTGGTCCGCCATCAAGGTTTCGGCCTTCTCATGCGGGTGCGCGAGATGACCGACCGCGGCGAGGTCCCGGCCTTGGAGGTCCTCGACGGCGCCCTGCTCCTCGTTGCGGGTCTCTTTCTACTTATTCCGGGCTTTCTGACCGACACGATCGGGTTTTTGTTGCTCGTCCCGCCCCTGCGGAATTGGATCGTCGGGCGCTATGTCCGCGTGATCCCGGTCCGGCCCGGCACGCCCTCCGGAGGCGCCGAGGCTCCGAGGGTCATCGAGGGCGACTACCGGCGCGAAGATTGAGGCCCGTCGAACCCTCCGGCGCTTGACAGACGAGGATAAGGCTCTACTATTAGCACTCGTTTGAGATGAGTGCTAACAGAGCGGGCCGAAACGGGCTGCTCACCCGCGCTCCGAACCCGTCAACCGCACGAGGAGACCACCACATGAAGATTCGTCCCCTGCACGACCGCGTCGTTGTCCGTCGCATGGAAGAAGAGCGTACGACCGCCGGCGGCATTGTGATCCCGGACTCCGCCACCGAGAAGCCCATCCAGGGCGAGATCATCGCCGTGGGCAAGGGCAAGATCCTCGACAACGGCGAGAGCCGTCCGCTGGATGTGAAGGTCGGCGACCGCGTCCTGTTCGGCAAGTACTCCGGCACCGAAGTGAAGCTCGACGGCAACGACTTCTTAGTGATGCGTGAAGAAGACATCATGGGTGTCGTCGAGGGCTGATGCCGAGTGCTCCCTTGCGGGAGCCCGCATACAAGCCATTCTCCGAACCCCTGTTCGCGCCGATCGGCCGATCGATCAGCCCAACCCGGCTGGTTTGGACAACGAAACCTGATTAACCGAATTCAAGGATCAACACCATGAGTGCAAAAGACGTCAAGTTCGGCGGTGAAGCCCGCGCCCGAATGATGGAGGGTGTCAACATCCTCGCCAACGCAGTGAAGGTCACGCTGGGTCCGAAGGGCCGCAACGTAGTCCTGGAGAAGTCCTTCGGTGCCCCGACCGTCACCAAGGACGGTGTGTCCGTGGCCAAGGAAATCGAGCTGAGCGACAAGTTCGAGAACATGGGCGCCCAGATGGTGAAGGAGGTTGCTTCACATACTTCCGACATCGCCGGTGACGACACCACCACCGCGACCGTTCTGGCGCAGGCCATGGTCCGCGAAGGTCTGAAGGCCGTCGCTGTCGGCATGAACCCGATGGATCTGAAGCGCGGTATGGACAAGGCCGTCGAGGCGGCTGTGGAAGAGCTCAAGAAGCTGTCCAAGCCCTGCACCGAGTCCAAGGCGATCGCCCAGGTCGGCACCATCTCGGCCAACTCGGACGAGTCGATCGGCCAGATCATCGCCGAGGCAATGGAAAAAGTCGGCAAGGAAGGCGTCATCACCGTCGAAGACGGCACCTCGTTGCACAACGAGCTGGATGTCGTCGAAGGCATGCAGTTCGACCGTGGCTACCTCTCGCCCTACTTCATCAACAATCAGCAGAGCCAGAGCGCCGAGCTGGACGATCCCTTCATCCTGCTGCACGACAAGAAGATCTCCAACATCCGCGAGCTTCTGCCGGTGCTGGAATCGGTCGCCAAGGCCGGCCGGCCGCTGCTGATCGTCGCCGAAGACGTGGAAGGCGAGGCGCTGGCCACACTGGTGGTCAATACCCTGCGCGGCATCGTCAAGGTCTGCGCAGTCAAGGCGCCGGGCTTCGGTGATCGTCGCAAGGCCATGCTGCAGGATATCGCCATCCTCACCGGCGCAACCGTGATCTCCGAAGAGGTCGGCCTGTCTCTCGAGAAGGCGACCCTGAACGATCTGGGTACCGCCAAGCGCGTGCAGGTCGCCAAGGACGAGACCACCCTCATCGACGGCGCCGGCTCCGAGATGGACATCAAGGCGCGTTGCGAGCAGATCCGCGCCCAGGTCGAAGAGACCAGCTCCGACTATGACAAGGAAAAGCTCCAGGAACGTCTGGCCAAGCTGGCCGGCGGTGTTGCCGTCATCAAGGTAGGTGCCGCCACCGAGATGGAGATGAAGGAAAAGAAGGCGCGTGTCGAAGACGCCCTGCACGCCACTCGCGCGGCGGTCGAGGAAGGCATCGTCCCCGGCGGCGGTGTTGCGCTCGTCCGTGCCCAGACCGCGGTGAAGGGCCTGGTCGGTGCCAACCACGATCAGGACGTCGGTATCACCATCGCGCGTCGCGCCATGGAAGAGCCGCTGCGTCAGATCGTCGCCAACGCGGGCTGCGAGCCGTCCGTCATCCTGCACAAGGTCGTCGAAGGCTCGGGTAACTTCGGTTACAACGCGGCCAACGGCGAGTACGGCGACATGGTCGACATGGGCATCCTGGATCCGACCAAGGTCACCCGCTCGGCACTTCAAAACGCTGCGTCGGTTGCAGGTCTTATGATCACCACCGAGGCGATGGTCGCCGAAGAGCCGAAGGACGACGCCGCGATGCCGGGCGGCGGCGGCATGGGTGGAATGGGCGACATGGGCGGCATGGGCATGATGTAAGCCCGTCCGTCTGCGTCTAGCCGCAGATGAAAGCCCCGCCCCGATGCTCGATCGGGGCGGGGCTTTTTTGTTGGGCGCCTCGTTGGATCGGTGCTTGCGCGGCACGATTTCAACCATGGCTGCGACTGTTCGGACCCGTGCCGTCGCGGCCAACAGGCAGGCGCCCGGCGCTCAAGCCGGATCGAACGGCCGAAGCGCACCCGAAGGTAGTCTCCGCCGACTAGACTTGTTTGCATCGACCCTGCATCGATCGAACAAATGGGGATGATCCGCTCGACCTCCGCGACCATTCGACTCCTGATCCTGCCCTACGCCGGCCTGCTGTTGCTTTACGTGCTGGTCGTGATCGGCACGGGTCTGTGGCTCGGGCACCAGCCACCAGGGACGGCTGCCGCCGCAGGGCCGTTGCTGTCGCTCGTCATGGTGCTCGCGCTTGCGGGCGGGGCCGGCATCCTGATCGGGCTGACGATCGCGCTTGTCGCGGTCGGGGAGAGCCGGCGCGCGGAGGGGCACATCCAGGAGATCTATCGTCGCGCCTCGCTCACCGAGATGGCGGCCGAGCTGGTTCACGACCTGCGCAACCCCCTGATGGCTCTGCGTGCCAATGCCAAGGCGCTGCTCGTCTCCCCCGAACAGACTGCAGAGATTATCGCCGAGATCGATCGGGACATCGTCGCGCTGAATCGAAAGCTGACGGGCTTTCTGGACCTAACCCGCAAGCAGGACGAAATCTTCGCGCCGACCGAGCCGGGAACGCTGATAGCCGACGCGGTGCGCCTCGCAGAGCCGATACTCCGAAAACAGGGGCTCGGAATCCTGCTCGACATCGAATCGACGCTGCCCACGGTCGATCTGCAGGCCGGAGCAATCCGCGATGCCTTGCTCAACCTGTTGATCAACGGGGCACAGAGCGGTCAGCGGTCCGGGTCGATCCAAATCGGGGCGCGGGCGGTACGCCACGGGCTGCGTATCGAGGTGGACGATCGCGGGTCAGGCATCGCCGCAGGTGATCTACCGAGGCTCTTCACACCCTTCTTCACGACCAAGGCCGACGGGAACGGTCTCGGACTCGCCATCGTACGGCGGATCGTTCAAGCCCACCACGGTCGGGTCTGGCTCGAGAACCGCGCCGGAGGCGGGGTGCGGGTCACCTTGATTCTTCCGTTGGAGCAACCGGAGATCCCCGGATGGTGGAAGCCTCGACCGATCGACTCACGGACCTGAGCAGCCTCTCGCTGCTTCTCGTGGACGATGATCCCGGCATCGTGCGCGGTCTACAGCGCGTCCTGACCGGCCCGGGCGCCCGCGTGACCGGGGTCGGGAGTCTGCGCGAGGCGCGGCGCGTCCTGGCCGAGACCACGCCGGACGCCCTGCTGGTGGATCTGCGTCTGAAGGACGGGATCGGGCTCGATCTTCTGCCGGAGTATCTGGCGCGCGGTCCGGACGCCGCCTTCTACGTGATCACGGGTCACGGGTCACGGCAGCGTGACCAACGCGGTCGATGCGCTCAAGCAGGGCGCCCGACACTACCTCGAGAAGCCGGCGGATCCGCTGGAGCTGGCGAGGCGTCTGGCGACCGACTTGGCCGGCAAACGCGTACGCGACGATCTGGCCGAACGGCTCGCCCCGTATCTGTGGTTTTGCGATCCGGTGATGGTCGACGCCCTGCTGGAGCTGCCGCGCTTCGCCTTGAGCGCCGAGCCTGTGCTGATCGAGGGCCGCACCGGCACGGGCAAGGAGCTGGTCGCGCGAGCGCTCCACGGATTGGGCCCACGCGCCCAAGGCCCCTTTGTTGCGGTCAACTGCGGGACCATTCCGGAGACCATGCTGGAGGCCGAGCTGTTCGGTCACGAGAAGGGCGCCTTCACGGGCGCGACGCGTCTGCATCGGGGCCGGTTCGAGCAGGCCCACGAGGGGACACTCTTCCTCGACGAGATCGGGTAGATGACCCCCGCATCCCAGGTCAGCCTGTTACGGGTCCTCGAGACGGGCGTCGTCCAACGTCTCGGCGGCGAACGCGAGATCGCCGTCGATGTCCGGGCGGTCGCGGCGACCCACCGTCCGCTCGAGGAGCGGGTCGAGTCGGGCCTGTTCCGTCAGGATCTCCTCTATCGACTCAACGTCCTGCCGCTGCGCCTGCCGACCCTGCGCGAGCGTCCGAAGGACATCGGTCTGCTGGCAGAGCGTTTCCTCGCCAACGGGCTGCGCGACATGGGCTGGACCGGGGCTGCACCCAAGCTGGATCCGGACGCTCTGGCCCTGCTCGAGCGCTACCACTGGCCGGGCAACGTCCGCGAGCTTCGCAACCTGATGGCGCGCCTGGCCGTGCGACTCCCGCCGGGCGTGCGCGAGATCGGCCCGAAGCTGCTCCAGCCCGTGCTTCCACGTTCCGCGGTCGAACCCCGTCCACCCGGCGACGGGGTGTTTGTTCCCAAGGGCACCCGACTGGCGGATGCCGAATGGCTCTTGATCGAAGCCGCGCTCGTCGACACCGGACACGACCGAGCGCGTGCCGCCAAGGCCCTCGGTATCGGCGTGCGCACACTGCGCCGCAAGCTTAACGGGGGGTGAGCCGCCCGCCATGTCATCCGCATCGCTGAGCCCAAGTGTGGCTCCGCCCCGACAGCCCCCGTCCGACCCCGGCCATTCTGGCCGCTTTTGGAGCTCTAAACCGGTCAGACTGACCGCTCCGACGGCTCGCGAGCCGTCGGAAATCCTTCTAAAACAGGTCTCTGTTGTCTGGCGTGCCGAATGCATCGGAGCCATTGAGTGTATCGATCGGCTGCGGCGACCCCGCCGTATGCCGCATCTTCAACCCCGAAACATCGAGAGGAGGCATGTCATGTGGGGGTATCTCAGAGGCTTCGATACGGACCTGTTCAGCCAACTCGAGCGGATACGCGACGAGATGGACGCCGCCTTCGGCTCCCGGTCGGGGATGTCGGGGATCCGCTCCGTTGCGGCCGGAACCTTCCCGGCCATCAACATCGGGGCATCGCCGAGTCGGGTGGATGTCTATGTGTTTGCAGCGGGCGTCGATCCGAAGGGTCTCGACATTTCGCTCCAACAGAATCTGCTGACACTCTCCGGCGAGCGCAAGTCGACGCTGCCGGACGAGGTGCAGCTCTACCGGAACGAGCGGTTCGACGGTGCCTTTCGGCGGGTGATCACGCTGCCCGAAGACGTCGATCCGGACAAGGTTCAGGCCACCTATCGCGACGGCGTACTCCAGGTGACGATCGAGCGGCGCGAAGAGGTCAAGCCGCGCCGCATCGAGGTCAAGTAGGCCGCACCGGCCGGGCTTGCTCCGGTCCGGGTCACAGCGCAAACGAATCGACACCAGCGAGGACTTTCACCATGAGCTAGAACACAGGCATGCAGGCACGAGAGCCGAGCGAGATGCAGGCCGCGCGTGCCGAAGAAGCGGCATTGCTTCCGCCGGTGGACATCTATGAAGACGCCGCCGGGATCACCTTGGTGGCCGATCTTCCGGGGGTTTCGCGCGAGCGTCTCTCCGTCCAGGTGGACAAGGACACCCTCCTGATCGAGGGCGAGGCGGCGATCGAGATGCCGAGCGAGATGGAGGCACTCTATGCCGACCTGCGCACCACCCGGTTCCGGCGCAGTTTCACGCTGAGCCGAGAGCTTCAGGCAGACCAAATCGATGCACAGATGCAGGACGGCGTTCTAACCCTGAAGGTGCCGAAACGCGCAGAGCTTCAGCCCCGTAAGATCCAGGTCAATGTGGGGTGAGGAGCCAAAACGAGGGGCGCGGGGCGAGGTGCCGCGCGCCCGACGATCCCGGCGCCCGAGGCCGCTATCCGGTCGACGGGTCAAATGCGAGAAGGGTTCGCGAGCGCCGGGGTCCGGATTTGCGGAGGGCACTATGTCCACACTTCAACAGATCAGACACGACATCACGCGGGCATGGGACCATGTCCGCGACGGCTGGGAGCGACTCTCCGATCAAGCCGCCGGGGCCGTGACGCGCTTCACGCACAAGGGGGCGAGGCCGACCCGCGAGCACGGCGGGCGAGGTCTAGACCTGTGGGGCGGCCTGCGCGCTCCGGCTTGGGGCCCGACGCTGCCCAGCGGAGGTTGGGGCGTCCTGGCCGCAGAGGTCTCGGATAACGACGACAAGATCGTCGTGCGGCTCGAGGCGCCCGGCATGGCCAAGGACGACTTCGAGCTTCAGGTCATGGACGGCTACCTGGTCGTCCGCGGCGAGAAGCGGGTCGAGCGCGAAGAGTCCAAAGGCCGCTACCACGTCACCGAATGTGCCTACGGCCACTTCGAGCGCGCCATCCCCTTGCCCGACGAGGTCGAGAGCGACAAGGCCAAGGCGAGCTACAAATACGGCGTCCTGCGGGTCGAGATGCCGAAGGACAAGGCAAGTCGCCGAGAGCCGATCAAGGTGAGCGTGCACTGACACCGGCTCCGAGAGAATTGGGTCCGGGTTGAAAATCGCCCGACGTCGTCCATGTCGTGCTCTCCGACCACCACGGAGAGACCATGAGACGACCCGGTTGGCCCGGCCACGCCGACGATGCCCCGCAGGCCGAGACGCCGACTCGGGCGGCCGGCCTTGCGCGCCTGGCGTCCTTCGTCCCACACGCGGCGGCCTATGCGCGCGAGCGCAATCGGGTCGTCCCGCCGCATGATGGGGTCTCGCGGCTCTCGCCCTATCTGCGGCATCGTCTGATCCTGGAGCGCGAGGCGGTCGCTGCGGTTTGGGAGAGCCATCCGCGCGATGCGGTCGATAAATTCGTCTCCGAGGTGCTGTGGCGGACCTATTGGAAAGGCTGGCTCGAACAGCGCCCGCAGGTTTGGGACGCCTATCTCGACCAGCTGCGGCGCGACCGCGACGGACTCACCAGGACGGCGTCGGTGCGCTATGCCGAGGCGATCGCCGGCCGGAGCGGGGTCGCCTGTTTCGATGCCTGGGCGCGCGAGCTGATCGAGACCGGCTATCTGCATAACCACGCCCGCATGTGGTTCGCGAGCATCTGGATCTTTACCCTGCGTCTGCCCTGGACGCTCGGTGCGGCCTTCTTTCTGCGACACCTGCTGGACGGTGATCCGGCCTCCAATACACTCTCCTGGCGCTGGGTCGCGGGGCTTCACACGCGCGGCAAGCACTATCTGGCGCGGGCCGAGAACATCGCCCGCTACACCGACGGGCGCTTCGACCCCAAAGGCGAGCTCGACGAGCAGGCATTACCCCTGACCGAGCCGCCGCTCGATCTCATGCCCCGTCCACTCCCCGCCTCGGTCGAGCTGGACATGGACACCCCGAGCGGGTTGCTGCTGACGCCGGAGGATATCGCCCCGGAGGTCTCGCATCTGTCGAAGCTCGAATTTCGAGGCTTGGCCGGGGGTTGGGACGAGGCGGTCGGCGCTAGCCTCGACCTGGCCCCACCGGTCATCGACTTCTCGCGCATCGCGATTGCCGATGCCCTGTCTCGCGCCAAGGCGCATTTCGCGGTCCCATCACACGCCTTGGACGAGGACGATTGGCTGGCGGCGACCGAGGCATGGGCCTGCGGCCTGGCGGTGCGCCAAGTCGTCACGCTTGAAACACCGGTCGGCCGCTGGCGGGAGCGTCTCGATCAGCTCGACGCGCGACTCGCCAAGCACGGCATCGCACTCGTCCGCGCGCGCCGAACCTGGGACAGCAGGCTCTGGCCAGGAGCCACCCGCGGCTTCTTCCCCTTCCGCGAGCATGCCTACCGCCAGGATCTTCTCGCTGGTCCGACGCGCCTCGATCAGGCCAAACCCGGATGACACCCATGCACCTTGTCTGGTTCAAGCGCGACCTGCGGGTCTACGACCACGCGGCACTCGCGCAGGCCGCAAGGCGCGGTCCTGTCTTGCCGCTCTATATCGCCGAGCCTGGATACTGGTCCCAACCGGATGCCTCCGGTCGCCACTGGGCCTTCATCGCCGAGTGTCTCGGCGAGCTGCGAACGGATCTTGCCGCACTCGGCCAACCCTTGGTGATTCGAGTCGGCGAGGCCGTCCCGGTCCTGGGAGCGCTGCTGGATCGTCTGCCGATCGAGTCCGTCTGGTCGCACGAGGAGACCGGCAACGGCTGGACCTATGCGCGGGACATCGCGGTCGGCGATCTGCTGCGCAGCCGCGGGGTCCCGTGGCATGAGCTGCCCCAGAACGGCGTGGTCCGCCGCCTCGAAACACGCAACCGCTGGTCGAAGATCTGGGAGCAACGGATGCGCACCCCATTGGAGCCGCCGCCCGTCCTGCGACCCTTGGGGGCGCTGTCCGAGATCGGCGGGCTCGGCGACATCCCCGATGGTCGGGCGGTGGGAATTGCGTACGACCCCTGCCCGCAGCGCCAGCCCGGCGGTCGGCGTGCCGGTGTCGCGACACTCGAAGCCTTCCTGCGCGAGCGCGGCGAAGCCTATCACCGCGAGATGTCGAGCCCTCTGACCGCGTACGAGTCTTGCTCGCGCCTGAGCACCCATCTTGCCTGGGGAACGCTCTCGATCCGCGAGCTGGTCCAGGCGACACGCCATCGCCGGGAGCAGGTGGCGGCGCTTGCCCAAAGCAGCGGGCAACGCGGGACCTGGCCCAAGGCACTCTCGGCCTTCGAGGGCCGGCTCCACTGGCACTGCCATTTCATGCAGAAGCTCGAAAGCGAGCCCCGGATCGAATTCGAGAACATGCACCGCGCCTGCAACGGGCTCCGCGATCCGATCCCGGACCGGGAACGCCTCGATGCCTGGCGCCTGGGTCAAACCGGCTTCCCCTTCGTCGATGCCTGCATGCGCGCCCTGATCCACACCGGTTGGATCAACTTTCGGATGCGCGCCATGCTGGCGTCCTTCAGCGCTTACCATCTCTGGCTGCATTGGCGCGAGCCGGGCCTGCACCTGGCGCGCGTCTTCACCGACTACGAGCCCGGCATCCATTGGTCCCAGGTGCAGATGCAATCCGGCACCACCGGCATCAACACGCTGCGCATCTACAACCCGGTCAAGCAGTCCCAAGACCAGGATCCGGATGGCCTCTTCATTCGGCGCTGGGTGCCCGAGCTGGCCACTGTTCCGGACGCACGCATCCACACCCCATGGAAGATGTCCCGTGCCGAGCAAGACGCCTGCGGATGCCTGGTCGGTCGCGACTACCCGGCCCCGATCCTCGATCACGAAGCCGCTGCGCGCGAGGCCCGGCGCCGCATGGGCGCGATCCGTCGCAGCGCCGAGTCCCGCGCCGAAAGCCGGACCATCTTCGAGACACACGGCAGCCGTCGCCGCAGCAGTGGCTCAAGCCGAACGCGCACGACCACCACGAAGGTAGGCAGCACGAGAAAAGCGCCGCCAAGCCCCGAGTCGACCTCATGAGCCACAAAAAGCCCCACCTCCCGACCAAGATCTGCGCGACCTGCGCTCGCCCCTTCACCTGGCGTAAACGCTGGGCAGCCTGCTGGGAGTCGGTCCGATATTGCTCCGATGCGTGCCGTAGCCGCCGCGCGTTGCGCCGACCGTCGTCCTCGTCGTCGTGACGTCGCGACGGGGTTTATTCCCGCCTTGACGATACGGTAGGCTCCGAATGTCCTCCGATGGATAAGAAAAATGACAACGAGATGCGGCTGGTGTGGTTCCGATCCCCTCTACCTCGCCTATCACGACCTCGAATGGGGCGTACCGGTCCACGATGACCGCCACCTCTTCGAGATGCTGACGCTCGAAGGGGCGCAGGCCGGTTTGAGCTGGCTCACCATTCTGCGCAAGCGCGACGCCTATCGGCGGGCCTTCGATGACTTTGATCCGGAGCGGATCGCGCGCTATTCGGACGCCGACATCCAGCGATTGCTCGGGGACGCGGGCATCGTTCGAAACCGTCTCAAGATCGCATCGGTCGTTCGCAATGCACAAGGTGTGCTGAGCATCCTCGAAGACACGGGATCCTTGGACGCCTTCCTCTGGCAGTTCGTCGACCATATGCCGCAGCAAAACGCTTGGCGCTCGCTGGACCAGGTTCCTGCCCGGACCCCTGCATCGGACCGCATGAGCAAGGCACTCAAGAAACGCGGCTTCGGCTTCGTCGGATCCACCATCTGCTATGCCTTCATGCAGGCTGTCGGGATGGTCAACGATCATGTCGTCGGCTGCTGTCGACATGCCGAGATCGCGCGGCTCGGGGATGTCTCCGGAGATCCGACAGTCCCGTAGGCTCCGGATCGGGGTCGAGCGCCGAATGAGCGGTTGTCATTGCGTGGTTTGCTGTTTGTTCGTATAACCAGCCCCGCTTCGGTTTCCTTTGTTCCTCACCACCGAGATTCCAACAATGCACCTGTTCTCCAAACTGGTCGCCACGACGACCGTCACTCTCGCGCTCGTCGGTGCGCATCTCGTCATCGCCGCCGAACCCGTCTCCAATGAGCTGGCCCCGACAGCGATCCCGGCGGGCGAAGCCGCGCCGACGTCCGGCGACCCCACGGATGTCGTCGTCAAGATCAACGGCGTCGCGATCCCTCGTGCAGAGCTGGATCGCAATACCCGCCCCTTGTTGGCCAGGATGGGCCCCGCGGACTCCATCACTACCGATCAACGCAAGCTCGTCGAGGATACCGCAAAAGAGAACCTGATTCGCTCCGAGCTCCTCTTTCAGCTCGCGAAGGATCAGAACATCCCCGATCTCGACCGGCAGGTGGAGGAGCAGTTCGCCCTCATAAAGTCCCGTTCCCCGAGCGAAGAGGAATGGAACGACGCGCTCGCCAAAAAGGGCATCACCCCGGATGGGCTGCGTGAGCAGATCAAACGCGGGCTCATGATCAACGCATTCGTCCAGAACGAGGTCGTGTCTAAAATCGAGATCACCGATGCACAACTGAAGGCCTTCTACGACGAGCATCCCGAGGCGTTCAGCAAACCGGAATCGATGCGCGCGAGCCACATCTTGATCGGTGTCGACGCGGGTGCCGGAGCCGAGGAGAAGGAAAACGCCAAGCGGAAGGCCGACGAGATCCTCGAAAAGGTAAAATCCGGTTCCGATTTCGCCGAGCTGGCCAAAGGCGAATCGACCTGTCCGAGTGCCGCGCAGGGGGGCGACCTCGGCGAGTTCGGACGGGGCCAGATGGTCGCGCCCTTTGAAAACGCCGCGTTTGCTCTGGAATCAGGCGACGTGAGCGAAGTGGTGGAGACCCAGTTCGGATACCACATCATCAAGGCGACGGGCAAAAATGCGGCTGCAGTCGTGCCCTTCGAAGAGGTGAAGGCACGCATCGAGAAGCAGTTGAGGACGCAGCAGGCGCAACAAGCGCTCTTGGCTAAGGTCGAGGAGCTTAGAGGGACATCCGTGATCGAGTTTCCCGACCAGAATCCGTAACCCCCTTCTCGTCAAAGCACTCCACGTTCGCAACCGATCTCGTGAGTCCCCCGGCATTGCCGGGGGCGAGACGGACTCCGGAGCCGATTCGGGCAGTGCGTTGAATCCATTGCGCATCCTGCGTGATGAAGCGAACCCAGCCTTGCCGATTGCGCTTGATTCTCGGTCGGCAGATTCCCCGTCGACCGGCAGCGATGCTCGCGGTCGATCCGACTACATCACCCGGAAACCTCCTTCCAGCTCAGGCTGAGCAGCGATCCGGCCAGCCCGGCGAGACCGAGCAGGAGAATGGTTGCCTCCACCGAGACGGTCGCCGCCAAGGCGCCGAGCAACCCGGTCACGAGCAGCAGTGCGCCGATGACGCTGTTGCTGACTGCGACATAGTCGGTGCGCTTGTTGCCCACGGCCATGTCGACCAGATAGGTCTTGCGCCCGAGTCGGACGCCCGCATGGGCGATGCCGAGCCCGAAGAAGGCGATCGGGTAGAACCAGATCGCCGCCGCGCTCGACATCGCGAGCCAGGACCAGAGTGCAACCGCGATCGAGAGCACTGCAGCCAGCCCGCAAGCCGCGGCGAAGACCTGCCGGCTCGAGTGGTCCGACCAGCGCCCCCAAACCGGCGAGCTGACTAAGCCCGCGAGTCCTTCGACGGCGATGAAGATGCCGAGCAGCGAGATGGCCCCGCCCAGATCGTCGCGGGCCAACGCCACATAAAAGGGTGCCGCGAGTCCGGATCCCATCGCCAGCGCGCGGGCAATCACGAATTTCCTGAAGGGTGCGTCGTCGCGCAGAATCGCGAGACGTGCGACGGCCTCGGCCAGCGCGTTGGAGCCGCCCTCGGTGGCGCCGTGGAACTCGACGATGCGGCTGAATGACCAGGCGGCCAGGAGCCAGAGGATGGCCGCGCCCGCCAGGAGAGCAACATAGAGGCCGGTCGACTCCGCGCCGTCCTGTACGGCACCGAGCCCCAGGCCGACGCCCATGGCGCCGAGTCCGGCGATGGCGCTGATCCAGCCGGATAGGCGGCCGCGGCGGGTCTTGGGGATCGTCTTGCCCTGCACGTCCTTGTAGGCGACCGAGCAGGCACCGCGCGCCAGGCTGAAGAGGATCAGCAGTGCGATGATCGCAGCGCCCGCCGCTGCTCCTTCGAGCGCGAAGGCGACCCAGCCGATCGCGGCCAGACAGAGCCCTTGGATCACACCGCCCCAGACCCAGACCCATTTGCGGATGGCTTGGCGCCGGACGATCTCGCCGATCAGGATCTGCGGCAGCATGGAGCCGGATTCGCGGATGGGCACCAGCAGGCTGAGCATCCAGGCCGGGGCACCGAGTTGCAGGAGCAGCCAGGGCAGGGTGGTCTTGGCGCTGGCCAAACGGTCGGCGATGTTGCTCAGTGTGTTGGCAGTCAGGGTATGGAGGAAGTTGCCGGGTGTCTCGTGACAGGCCTCGGCGCTGATCTCTTTGCAGGTGCGCCCCTCGTCGTCCTCGGCGAGGCGCTCGTAGAGGCTTTCCAGCCATTCGGGGTGGCGAGTGGGCGTGGTCCGGGGCACTGACATCGGGTCCATGGGCTCCATCGGCTCGGTTGGGATCGTCTCTCGGCGCATCTTGGCTCGGGCGCCGCGGGAGCGGCAAGCATCACGTCTCCATGAGGAGAGATCTCGGAAGCCCATAGGTCGCAAGGCGCCGTTGCAGGCGCCTTGCGGAGCAGCGGCTCGGGAGCTACGCTCCGGGCCACCCGTCGCGATCGGGCTCGGCCGTCCGCCGAGATCGCGGGATGCCGAGTGGCCCGCGGCCAGGCTAGGCCCGGCGCTCCGCGGATTCCTTGACCACATAGGCCTTTCCAGACGAATGGCCCCACCGACCCGGAGGATCATCCATGGACATCGAGGCATTGAACGCCGAGCACGGCATCGACGGCATCCTGCGTTTCGCCGAAGGCCGCGGCGGCCTGACCATGATCGAGATCACCAACGCGCAGGCGACGGCGCTGATCTCGCCCTACGCCGGACAGGTGTTGGCCTACCGGCCGACCGATGCGGCGGATGATCTGCTCTTCGTGAGCGAGCGTGCCTATTTCGCCGAGGGCAAGGCGATCAAGGGCGGCATCCCGATCTGCTGGCCCTGGTTCGGTGCGGATCCGGAGGCGAAGGGGCGGCCGGCCCACGGGTTCGTGCGCGCCTGGCCCTGGACGGTGCTCGCGACCGAGGCGCTTGCGGACGGATCAACACGGGTGCAGCTCGGGATCGCGGACGACGCCGACACCCGCGCCATCTGGCCCCAATATTTCAATCTCTTGGTCGACATCCATGTTGGCGCGACCCTCTCGGTCGCCTTGAGCACCCTGAATGCCGGCGATCGGCCCTTCAGCATCACCCAAGGTCTGCATGCCTATTTCAAGGTCGGCGATGCGAGCCGGGTCCGGGTCAAGGGGCTGGACGGGCGCCGCTATATCGACAAGGCCGCCGACGGCGGGGATGCCGTGATCCGCCAAGAGGGGCAGGTGGCGTTCGAGCGCGAGGTCAATCGCATCTACGAGGATGTGCCGCCCGTGCTGACCATCGTCGACCCGACTTTGGATCGGCGCATCCGCATTGAATCCGAGCACAGCCGCGCCGCCGTGGTCTGGAACCCCTGGATCGAGACCGCCAAGACGATGGACGATCTCGAAGATCAGGATTACCGGCGCTTCGTCTGCGTCGAGACTGTCAACACGGCCTCGGAGGTGATCGAGATCCCGCCCGGCGAGACCTATCGTCTGACTGCGCGCTATGCCATCGAGCCGCTCTGATCACATCTGAATGGACAGCTTCCAAAATCTCGACCCGGCAACCGAGGCCCATTGGCAGACCTGGCTCGACTGGGCAACCGAGCAGGGCGTCGGCCTGCCGGAGGTCTCGGCCTTTGCCGAGGCACGGGCGCGGGTCTGGGAGGCCAGCGACTATGTCGCCGTCTCGGTCGCCCGTCATCCCGAGGTGCTCGCCGATCTGATCGCGAGCGGGGCGCTAGAGCAACCGCACGACGCCGTCGCGTTGGCGATCCATCTCGATGCCGCATTGGCCGAGACGACGGACGAGCCGGGACTGCACCAGGCCCTGCGTCGCTTCCGTCGGCGCGAGATGATCCGCATCATTTGGCGCGATATCGCAGGTTGGGCCGAGCTTTCGGAGACACTGGAGCATCTCACCGAGCTAGCGGACCTTTGCATCCGCGGCGCACTGGATCGGCTGCACGCCTGGACCTGCGCGGAGCTCGGCACGCCGCGCGACGCGACCGGACGCGCCCTGCACATGGCCGTGCTGGGCATGGGCAAGCTCGGTGCCCGCGAGCTGAATCTGAGCTCGGACATCGATCTGATCTTTGCCTTTTCAGCCAACGGGGAGACCGAAGGAGGCCCGCGCAAGCTGACCAACGAACAGTTCTTCATCAAGCTCGGGCAACGCCTGGGCCAGGCGCTGGGCAGCCAGACGGTCGACGGATTCGTCTTTCGCGTCGACACGCGACTGCGACCCTTCGGCGAGTCCGGGCCGCTGGCCATGAGCTTCAACGCGCTGGAGGACTACTACCAAACCCAGGCGCGCGAGTGGGAGCGCTACGCCATGATCAAGGCGCGCGTCGTGGCCGGCGATCCGGACGATGCGCGCGAGCTGATGGCGATGCTGCGTCCCTTCGTCTATCGGCGCTATCTGGATTTCGGTGCGATCGAGTCCCTGCGCGATCTCAAGCGGATGATCGCCAAAGAACTCTATCGCCGCGGCATGGATGCCAACATCAAGCTGGGTCCGGGCGGCATCCGCGAGATCGAGTTCATCGGCCAGGCGTTCCAGCTCATTCGCGGCGGGCACGACGCGGATCTGCAGATCCGCCCCATCCGCGAAGTGCTCGCACTCCTGGCGCAGCGGCAGTTGATGCCCGAGCCCGCCGTGCAGGGACTGGACGACGCCTACTGTTTTCTGCGTTTGGTGGAAAACCGCATCCAAGCGTATCGCGACAAACAAACCCATCTGCTGCCTGCAGACGAGCCGGGGCGGGCGCGTTTGGCGCGTTCGATGGGGTTTGTCGACTGGCCGGCCTTCGAGGCGGTCTTGGAGGCGCATCGTCATCATGTCCAGGGCCAGTTCGACGAGGTGTTCGCCGCACCCGAGACGGAAGAGGTGCCGCACGAGCTGGATTCGATCGCGCTCTGGCACGGCGAGGGCGATGCGGCCCATGAGTTGTCGGCATTGACCGAGGCGGGCTTTGCCGAGCCCGAGGCGATCCAGTCTCGGTTGATCCAGTTTCGCGATTCGATCGCCCGCAAGGGGCTCAGTCGGCGCGGTCACGATCGCATGGAGCGGCTGATGCCGATGGTCTTGCGCGAGAGCGCCGCGAGCGAGCAGCCCGACATCGCACTGGAGCGGGTCCTCAAGGTCCTCGAGGCCGTCGCGCGCAGGACATCCTATCTGGCGATGCTGAGCGAGCATCCGGTCATCTTGGCGCAGCTCGCGCGTCTGGCGAGCATGAGTCCCTGGTTTACCGATCGGATCGCGTGTCATCCCTTGCTCTTGGACGAGATGATCGATCTGCGTCGTCTCTATGCACCGCTGCGGCGGGCCGATCTGGAAGCCGAGCTCGATTCACTCCTGCTGCATGTCGATGCCGATGACCTGGAGCAGCAGATGGAACGTCTGCGCCAATTCTCCAAAGGCAACATGCTCCGCGTGGCCGCCGCCGACCTGACCGAGGTCATCCCGCTCATGGTGGTGAGCGACTATTTGACCGAGATCGCCGAGGTGTCGATCCGGCGCGTCTTGCGGTTGGCCTTCGATCATCTGGTGCAGCGCCACGGCCGCCCGACCGAGATCATCGGGGAGGAGACCGGCTTTCTCGTGCTGGGCTACGGCAAGCTCGGCGGGATCGAGCTGGGCTACGGGTCGGACCTGGATCT
>NZ_DATITZ010000219.1:0-11723 GCF_035467215.1 Thiocapsa sp.
TAACAGCTCACCTGGCGCGGATGATCCCCTGCGCTGCCCATGTAGGAGAAGACCGGCACCGGCTCGTCGCCCGGCTGCTCGGCCAGGCGCGCAAAATCGATGCTCCGCCCGTCGATGCGCGGCGGCGTGCCCGTCTTCAGCCGCTCGACGCGAAACGGCAGCTCGCGCAGGCGCCGCGAGAGGGCATTCGACGGTGGATCGCCGGCACGTCCGCCCTCAAAGTTCGAGAGTCCGATATGGATGCGACCGCCCAGGAAGGTCCCTACCGTGAGCACGACCGCATGTGCTCGAAAGCGCAACCCCATCTGAGTCTCGACGCCGACGACCCGGTCCTGCTCGATCAGCAGGTCTTCGACCGACTGCTGGAAGAGTGTGAGTCCCGGCTGGTTCTCGACCGCCGAGCGCACCGCAGCCTTGTAGAGGATGCGGTCGGCCTGGGCGCGTGTCGCCCGCACAGCCGGACCCTTGCTGGCGTTGAGGATGCGAAACTGGATGCCGCCGCGATCCGCCGCACGGGCCATCAACCCGCCCAGGGCATCGATCTCCTTGACCAAATGGCCCTTGCCGATACCCCCGATGGCCGGGTTACAGCTCATCTGGCCGACCGTTTCGATATTCTGGGTCAGAAGGAGCGTGCGCAGGCCGCAGCGGGCCGCCGCAAGCGCCGCTTCGGTGCCCGCGTGACCGCCGCCCACCACCACCACGTCGTAAGGATCGCCGACCATCATGAAGGGAAACCCAAGTCTATGAGACCACGCAGTTTAACCCAGAAGCCCGCACGGATTCCCCTATGGCGATGCATCTGACACGGCGCGTCCCGCACGAGTCGGCCAGTCTCGGGGAGCGCGTGCTCGAGGCCGCGCGAGCCGTGATCCTCGGCAAAGACCATGAGCTTCGGCTGGCTTTGGCCTGTCTGTTGGCGCGCGGTCATCTCCTGATCGAGGATGTGCCCGGCGTGGGCAAGACGACCTTGGCTCACCTGCTCGCGCGCCTCCTCGGTCTGGAGTACGCCCGCATTCAGTTCACCAGCGATCTGCTGCCCGCGGACGTGATCGGGGTGTCGGTCTACGACCGGGCCGCCGAGTCGTTTCGCTTCCATCCCGGACCCGTCTTCTCGCAGTTGGTGCTCGCCGACGAGATCAACCGCGCGACACCCAAGGCGCAAAGCGCGCTCCTGGAGGCGATGGAGGAGCGACAGGTGACGGTCGAGGGCGAGACCCGACCCTTGCCCGAACCCTTCTTCGTGATCGCGACCCAAAACCCGCTCTTTCAGGTCGGGACCTTTCCGCTGCCCGAGTCCCAGTTGGATCGGTTCCTGATGCGGATCCGGCTCGGCTATCCCGCGGCCGAGCAGGAAAAGGCCCTGCTGGCGGGCGAGGATCGGCGCACCATGGTTGCGCGTCAACAGCCGGCCCTGACCGGCGGTCAGTTGATGGCGTTGCAGCAGCAGGTCGTCGAGGTCCATGCCGCGCCCGCCATCATCGAGTATGTCCATGCCATCCTTGCGCTCACCCGCAGCAGCGAGCGGTTTCTGCACGGGCTCTCCCCGCGCGCGGGGCTCGGGATGCTGCGCGCGGCGAAGGCCTGGGCGCTCCTGGCCGACCGCGATTACGTGATTCCGGAGGACATCCAGGCCGTCCTGCCCTCCTGCGTCGTGCATCGATTGGTGGCCTCGGAGTATGGGGGGCGGCTCGACGAGGAGGCTGTGGTGAGTGCGATCCTGGATCATGTCGCGCTCGCTTAAACCGCGCCCAGTGCGGTATGCGATGTTTTTGGATGTGATCGGCCCCGGCGGATTTCAGGACCGCTGGAGTCGGCGCGGTTTAAGCGAGGATTTTTTAGGACGAGGGTGAGACATGGTCGACTGGACGCGCTCTAAGGCCAGACGGTTGAGAAGTCTGTTTCGCCGGGTGGCGCGCGGGGGCGACGGGGTTGCGCGGGTCGGGCGTCGTCAGATCTATATCCTGCCGACGGGGAACGGGCTGCGTTTCGGTGCGGTGCTCTTCGTCATGCTGCTCGGCTCGCTCAATTACCAGAACAACCTGGGCCTGCTCTTTACCGTTTTTCTCGCCTCCGTCGCGCTCGTGGCCATGCACCACACCTGGTTCAATCTGCTCGGGCTTTCGGTTCAGGCCCGCGGCGGCCCGTCGGTCTTCGTCGGGGACGATGCGAGCTTCGAGGTCGTCGTCGCCACCGACGGGAAGCGGGCGCGCTACGACATCGGGATTCCGGCGGGCGCGACGCGGCATCAGGCGATCGCGATCCCGGGCGGTGACTGCGGCACGATCCGCATCGCTCGACCGACACTGCGACGCGGTCTGTCGGCGCTCGACGAGGTGACGGTCGAGACGCGCTACCCGCTGCACCTCTTTCGCGCCTGGTGCTATGTGCAGACCGATGCGACGACCTTGGTGTATCCGCAGCCGGCACAGGTCGCGCCCGAGCCCGGATCCGCGGCGGGCGACACCGACCCGCGTCCCCGGCAAGGCCCCGAGGGGATGGAGGATTATCTGGGACCGCGACCATACCGCGACGGCGATTCACCCGGACAGATCGATTGGAAGGCTTACGCGCGCGAGCGTGGGCTCGTCGTGAAGCAATTCGGAGGGGATCAAGGCCAGGAGGTCTGGATCGATTGGGCCGGATTGACCGAGACGGATCCGGAAACCAGGATCAGTCTGCTGACGCGCCAGGTCCTCGACGCGGCCGAGGCTCAAGTCCGGTTCGGGTTGCGGCTGCCCGGTCTCGAAGAGGCGCCGGGGCGAGGCGCCGGCCATCTCCAACGCTGCCTGACGCATCTGGCGCTTTACGATGTCCAAGCGAACGATCCCCTCCAACGAGCGGCCTGAGCGGACCCAGATCCTCTGGATCACGCTGATCCTGATCGCGGCCTATCTCCCGCTCGCGGGGCATCTCGCGCTTCAGATCAGCGCCTTTGTCGGGCTGCTCTTCGCGATCCGTCTTGCCTCGCTGCGCTGGCCCGCCGTCCTGCCGGGCACCTGGCCGTTGGCCGCCTTGACCCTGATCGGCGTCGCCAACGCGGCAGCCACCTATCAGGGCTGGTCGGGACAGAACGCAGGAACGGCACTCTTCGTCTCCATGCTGGTGCTCAAGCTCATGGAGCTGCGGCGCAAGTCGGACATCCGCCTGGTCGCGACCCTGATCGGGTTTCTCGTCGTCGTCGAGTTCCTCTTCGACCAGTCGCCCTGGTTGGTGCTCTATCTGGCTGCCGTCGTGCTCGGGGGCATCGCCCTGCTGGTGGATCTGAACGGCGGGCTCGGGGAGGCGCGACGGCGCGGTGCCGTCGCGGTCGCCGTCAGGCTCTCGCTCCAGGCCCTTCCGCTGACACTCATCCTGTTTCTGCTGTTTCCGCGTCTGAGTGCCCCGCTGTGGAGTCTGGGCCTGGACCCGAGCAAAGCCACCACCGGGATCTCGGACAGCCTCGAGCCGGGCGCGATCAGCGAGCTGGTGCTCAACGGGGAGCTTGCGTTTCGCGCCCGTTTCGACGGCACGCCGCCCGCTGCCGATCAGCTCTATTGGCGCGGCCCCGTGCTCTGGGAGACCGACGGGCGCCGCTGGTCGGTCGGGAAGGACATCGCGAGCACGGACCCCGCAGGCGCACTCTTGGAGGCGGCTCGCCCGATCGACTACGAGGTGACCTTGGAGCCGACCGATCAACGCTGGCTCTTCGCGCTGGACCTGCCCGACAGCGTCCCGGACGAGGCCTTTGTCAGTCCGGATCACCAATTGATCGCGCGCCAGGTCGTCAGCGCAGTCAAGCGCTACCGGGTGACCTCCGCGCTCGACTATCGCACCGCCGCCCCGGATCCGGCACGCCTTGCCGCCGGACTGCAGGTCCCGGACAACGTGACGCCGCGGATGCGCCGGCTGGTCGAGGAGTGGCGCAGCCGATCGGAGAACGATTGGGCACTGGTGCAAGCCGGGCTGCAGTTCTTCAACCGCGAATCCTTCCATTACACCCTGATGCCGCCGCGCCTCGGCGCGAACCCGACCGACGAGTTCCTCTTCGAGACCCAACGTGGATTCTGCGAGCACTACGCCAGTAGCTTTGCCGTCTTGATGCGCATGGCCGGCATCCCATCGCGAATCGTCCTCGGCTATCTCGGGGGCGAGCTCAACCGCGTCGGCGGCTATCACATGGTCTGGCAGTCCGACGCTCATGCCTGGGTCGAGGTGCTGATCGAGGGGCGCGGCTGGGTGCGGATCGATCCAACCGCGGCGGTCGATCCCTCTCGCGTCGACAACAGCGGGGCCTCGCGCATGCTGGGCGCGGGCCCTTCGGTGCGCTTCACCCTGGAACAAGCCGACGCCATCGCCCGTTTCGCGCGCAACATGCGCCTCTTCGCCGACAGCCTGGATGCGGCCTGGCAGGATTGGGTCCTGGGCTTCTCGGTCGAGGATCAACTAGCCCTGCTGCAACGGCTTCGGCTGGGCGAGCTGCGCGAGTACGGGCTGGTCGCACTGATGCTCGCCGCACTCGGCCTCACCCTCGGGATCCTGGTGCTCGCCTCGATTCGCGAGCGTAAACCGCTCGACCCGCTTCAAGCCGAATACGCCCGCTTCTGCAGACGCCTCGCCGGGATCGGGATCGATCGCCTGCCGAACGAGGGCCCCGTGGACTATGCCGGACGCGTCGTCGCGCAACGTCCGGACCTCGCACCCATGGTCGAGCGCTTCATGGATCTCTATATCCCTGCGCGGTACGGACCGGGGGATCCGCGCGAGACCCTGACCGCACTCGCCGATCTGCTACGCGACTTTCGGCCCCGATCACCGCGTGCCCGTCGGGGTTGAAGGAGTCCGAGATCGCGACTCGCGACGGCACGAGGTTTCCCCGAACGCACTATGGAGCCGTTCAATAACAAGCGACCCATCTTAGCCCCTCTCCCCTCGCGGGAGAGGGGTTGGGGAGAGGGGGAGAAAGAACCAGAATGGCTCAGTCGTTTCTGAACCGTTACTAATCTCCGCGCGCAATGCCGGCGATCTTCAGCGCGATCTCTTCCGGCGAGAGAACGAAATCGATGTACCCGCTGGCGATGGCGCTCTCGGGCATGTCCGGCTGCAGGGCGGTTTCGAGCGCCCGCGCGATGGTGATCCCTCCAACGTCCTTGATCCCGCAAAGTGCCGCGGCACCATCGCCATCGTAGCCGGAGACGATCACGGCGATCAGCTGGCCGTTCCAATGCTCGGTCAGTGAACGCCGAAAGACCGTAATCACGTCGGACCAGCCTCTCGGCTTCGAGATCGGCTCGAGACGGAACTCGTGACCGAGAATGTAAGCCGCGAGGCGCGTTGGTTCGAGTGCGCAGATCGGTCCGTCGCGATGCACATCCGACAGGCAGTGTCGCATCCGGATGATCCAATGCGCCCTTCGCCGGATCCACTCCGCTAGAAAAAACGCTCGCCGCAAAACGCCGTAAACGGGGTTTATCGCTTGACCGATCGAGAGCCGCCGGTCACCGGATACCCGAGACCCGAAGACCATCGAGCTGCGGACCCGCCGCAGTGTCATCACGGGATCCGGCACAGGCCCGACGACGGTCGACGTCTTCAACCTTGGCAGAGAGAGCAACGAAAATATGAGCCAGCACCCGCATCGCACCCTGTGGCGTCGTGACTTCGACGTTGTCCCGGCCGCCGAGCGCCGTCTCGCCCGTTTTGCCCTGCAGTGGCTCGACAGCTTTCCGGCCGCACGCGTCGCCTTGAGCGCCGACGACTCACTCGTGTCGATCTGGCGGTTGACCCTTCCGCTGCTTGATCCCGAGGCCGTGGGGGGCTGGCTGCCGCCGGTTGACGCAGGGTCGCCGGACGAAGACGCCGACGTCCGCTACGAATCGGACCTGGAACGCCAGCTCGTGAAGCGACTCCACAAGGACTGGCCGGGCGACGAGGATCAGGCGCTGGATCACCGCCAGAAGCGTCACGTCCACGGCTTTTTCCAAACGCTGCCGCGCGCTGTCTTGAAGCGTCTGGCCAAAGCCGACGAGCGGGCGCCGATCTCGTCGACCGTCGCCCTGCTCGGCGAGGTCCTCGGACTCGACGAGACCAGTCTCTGCGTGCTCGATTTCCTGGAGCAGCGCGAGCAGTCCGAGGCGCTGCGCACGGTCTTGCGCGCGGGCAGCCGAGGCACCGGGCGGACCAATCTGGAGCGCTTGGCCGGGGTTCTGGGTCTCGATCGGAGTGCCATGCGCGAGGCATTGGCCAAGCGCGGCCCGCTGAACAGTCTCGGGCTCCTCGACCGACAGCACCGTCACGAGTCCGACCTGGAGGACTACCTGGCCCCGCAAAGCCTCCTGCGCGACGTGCTCGATGCCGCGCCGCAGGACAGGGAGGCGCTGCTTGCGCTCCTGATCGAGCCGGCGCCCGTCGGTGCCTGGCGCCTGGATGCCTTCCCGCATCTGGCCGCCGAGAGCACGCGGCTGAGCGCGACCCTGGGCCGCGCCGCGGCCACCGGGGCGGTCGGCGTGAACGCGCTCTTCTACGGCGCGCCCGGCACCGGCAAGACCGAGCTGGCGCGTGCCCTGGTCGCGGCGTGCGGGCTGCGGGCCTATCAGGTGCGCAGCGCCGACGAGGACGATGACGGGCTGGATCGCGACGGGCGTCTGTCGGCCTATCTGGTCGCGCAGCGCCTGCTCGGGCGACGCGGCGGCGCGGTGCTGATCTTCGACGAGGTCGAGGACGTGTTCGACGAGGGCGGCGGCCTGCTCGCGTTGCTGGGCGGGCAGCAGAGCGCGGGCCGGCAGAAGGGCCGGATGAATCGCATTCTGGAGGAGAACCCGGTGCCGGCGATCTGGATCACCAACCGCACCGAGGGGATGGATCCGGCCTTCCTGCGGCGCTTCCTGCTGCCGGTCGCCTTCAAGACCCCGCCCCGCTCGGTCCGGCGTCGGATGGCCGAGTGCCATCTCGGGGACGCGGCGCTGCCGCCGGCGCTGCTCGACGAGCTGGCGGCGGACACCGCCCTGGCCCCGGCGCAGCTGGGCGCGGCCCGCCGTCTGCTCGACCTGCACCCGGAGGCACCGGCCGAGCAGACCGTGCGCGACGGCATCGGGGCGCTGCGCAGCCTCCTGCACGGGGCACCGGGGCCGCGCCGACGCCGTACGGGTACGGCGTTCGACGTCGCCTATCTGAACCTGGCCGGCGACATCACGCCGGGCGCGATCGCCCGTGCGCTGGCCGAACGGGGGCACGGCAGCCTGTGCTTCTACGGTCCGCCGGGGACCGGCAAGACCGCCTTTGCCGAGGTGCTGGCCGAGGCGCTCGACCGCGAGCTGGTGGCGCGGCAGGCCTCCGACCTGGTCTCGCCCTATGTCGGGGAGACCGAGCAGAACCTGGCACGTCTGTTTCGCGCGTGCGACCCGGCGCACACGGTCCTGCTCCTGGACGAGGTCGACAGCTTCCTCGCCGATCGGCGAGCGGCTCGCTACGGCTGGGAGCGCACGCAGGTGAACGAGCTGTTGCAGCAGATGGAAGGCTTTCCCGGCATCTTCATCGCGGCAACGAACCTGATGTCCGGTATCGATGCCGCGGCGCTGCGGCGGTTCGACTTCAAGCTGCACTTCCGGGCATTGAAGCCGGCCCAGCGCCTCGCCCTCTTCGCCCGCGAGGCGCTCGGCGACGCCACAGCCCCGGTCCCGCCGGAGATCGCGCGGCATCTGACAGCGCTGGAGAGCCTGACGCCCGGCGACTTCGCCACCGTCTGCCGCCAGCGCGAGCTGCTCGGCGAGACCCCGACACCGGAGCAGTTCCTGCGCCGGCTGATGGCGGAGTGTCGGTTGAAGGGGGAGGAGATGGTCAGGGCGGCGTGATCCCGGAGGGGTGTGCCGGCGTCGCTCAGGAGACCGGCCACTCAGAACTTCAGGGACTCGTGACACCCGCTCCGCGGTGTCACGCATGCCCCGCGGCGCTCTGCGCCACGGGGCATGCTTGGCCTGAATTGCGATCGAGGCCGGTCCGCGTTGCTTCGATCCGGCGCCTTGATCAGTGCACGGAACCTGTTCAGCTAACCTTCGGGATCGCCGGAATAGGCAGATCTTCCTCCGCAGAAGCCGCTGCAAATGCAATCACAGCCTGAAGATCCTCTTCGGATATCGTCGGATAAGCGGCCAGGACCTCGGCGATACTGTCGCCGTCGGCCAGGCTCGCCAGTAGAGTCCGAAGCGTAACGCGTGTTCTGCGAATCACGGTTTCACCGCCGCAGACATCCGGTTTGGCGTCGAAATGCGCAAGGTAGCTCATGATGTCTCCCGCCCTGAAAAACATTCTCTATTGGGCTGATGATCGCGGGTCTTTGACAACAGACCTCGCCGATGGATAGCGATACCCCTTGGTCGCCATGAACTCGTTTCGAGTACGACGCGCAGTGTCGCATACAAAGGGTATCGTTGCCGCGCCTCGCAGGCCACGCATGAAAGTCCTTCCATGATCTTGCCGTCATGCACCGTCGCGACGGCGTTCGGCACGATCCGCGACCTTAAGGAGTCACGACAATGCTCTTGAGCATCAACCCCGAGACCGGCGAGACGGACAAGCGGCAGACCCTGCGTCTGCAGTCGTTCGGCCTCGACGAGCGGGCGCTGCAAGGGATCCTCTTTCACTCGCTGGATCGCCTCTTTCCCGATGACGAGCTGCTCCTGCTGATGCAGTCCCGCGCATGGCAGGAAGAGCCTGATCTGATTGCCATCGACCGTGAGGGCCGGCTCTTCATCTTCGAGCTGAAGGCTTGGGAGTCGCAGGCGTCAAACCTCCTGCAGGTGCTCCGTTACGGTCAGCTCTTCGGCAGCATGGGATACCCCGAGCTGGATGTCTGGTTCAAGAAGTCCACCCATCCATCCCGATCGCTCGAGACGGCACATCGGGCCAAATTCGAGGTCGAGCGCTCGGAAGCGGCGTTCAACTGCGAACAGGTCTTTGTCGACATGGCAAACGGTTCGGATGATCGAGCCCGCGAGTCAGTCCGGTCGCAGCGCTCGAGCGGGTAGGCACGCAAGAACACACTTGAGGAGCAATCATCGATGAGTATGGAATTCCTAACGCTCGCCCAGCGCATCGCCGAAGCTGCCGCGGATGGCGGGTTGACAGTCCAACAAATCCGCGAAATCGCTCGCTCGCAACTCGGCGAGATCAACTGCTACCCCGGCGTGCCCGGCGATCGCTGCCATCAACTCGCGCTTTTCGTTGCCCTGCACGGTCAATTGCGCAAGGGCAAGGGTCATGAGAACTGCGCCCAAATTCTGGAAGAAATGATCCGTCACCTCCAGGGACGCTGTCCCGGAACGACCCGACACGCGGTGCTGATCCTCGATGCGTGGTGGCATGACCACTACGAAAAATGGCGCGCCAACATCGAGACCATCAAGCACGACGGCGTGCGCATCGAAGTCTATCTGATCGGCGCCGGCGGCTGGGTCGCACCGCTACCGATGTGAAATACGAAGGATATCGTTGCAGCACCTCGCAGGACACGTATCGAGATCCATCGGCGATCTCGGTGTCCTGCAAGGTCGCGACGGCGTTCGGCACCCTCATCAAGGAGTCACGACATGCTCTTGAGCATCAACCCCGAGACCGGCGAGACGGACAAGCGGCGGACCCTGCGTCTGCAGTCGTTCGGGCTCGATGAACGTGCGCTGCAAGGGATCCTCTTTCGCTCGCTGGATCGTCTGTTTCCCGATGACGAGTTGCTCCTGCTGATGCAGTCCCGCGCATGGCAGGAAGAGCCTGATCTGATGGCCATCGACCGCGAGGGCCGGCTCTTCATCTTCGAGCTGAAGGCGTGGGAATCGCAGGCATCGAACCTCCTGCAGGTGCTCCGTTACGGTCAGCTCTTCGGCAGCATGGGATACGCCGAGCTGGATGCCTGGTTCAAGACGTCAACCGATCCATCCCGATCGCTCAAGACGGCACATCGGGCGAAATTCGAGGTCGAGGTCCCGGAAGAGGCGTTCAACCGCAAGCAGGTCTTTGTCGTCATGACCAACGGCTTGGATTATCGAAGCCGCGAGGCCGTCCGGTATTGGCGGTCGAGCGGGCTGGATGTCCGGCTATGGGTCTATCGTGTCTATGCCGGTATCCCGGACGAGATGTTGCTCGAGATGTCGCCGTTCAGGGTCTGCGACAACCCTTACGAGGATATCGCCGAGGGGTACTACGTCCTCGACACGAATTTCAGAAACAGTCCCCAAGACCACGACGACATGCTGGCGAGCCGGAAGGCTGCGGCCTATTTCGATCCCTGGAAGTTCAAGATCGAGCGGTTGGCACGCGGCGACATGGTCTTTCTCCATCAATCCGGGGTCGGCATCGTCGCCGTTGGCGAGGCGGACGGGACGCTGATCAAAGCGCCCTACCAAGGTCGCGCGGAACATCCCGACGAGGAGTACGCGATGAGACTGCGCCGTTTTCGGACGGTCTCTCCGCCGTTGGCTGCGCAGGCGATCAAACAGATCACCGGCATCAACCAGGTCTTCATGAGCACCCTGTTCGGCCTCGATGTCGACAGCGGCAAGGCCATTCTCAAGCACATCAGGCAGCCGCAACCACCACGGATCACATCGGCGTAACCGTGTCGGGGGAGACCTTCACCGGACGACCGGCACCCGATGCGACCGGC
Organism: Thiocapsa sp.; assembly: GCF_035467215.1. GTDB lineage: Bacteria > Pseudomonadota > Gammaproteobacteria > Chromatiales > Chromatiaceae > Thiocapsa. The sequence continues at coordinate 10,634 of NZ_DATITZ010000219.1, forward strand.
CGAGGATCGCGCCGGGACATTGCCCAGATGGACAAACACCATGCATCCGACAGACACGACCGAGGCGACCGAGAACACGAGCGAACCGCGTCTCGACTGGCACCTCCTCCAGATGCGCGACGCGAGCGATATTTGGTGCACCAAACGCGACACCACGCAGGTCGCCGCGGTCGAGGGCGGCTGGCTGTTCCGCTTTCGCCACTACGACGGCTCGCAGTCCGCCATGAGCACCCAGGACCTGACCTTCGTGCCGGACCCGGAGCATCGGTGGTCGCCCGAGCAGACCAATCCACACTGGGAGCGTCTGGGCAGCGCCGTCGCCATGGGCTACAACGACCGCACCGCCCGCATGGCGGTGCCGGGCGGCTGGGTCTATCTGAGCGCGTTCGCCACACGCGGCGGGAATCTAACCCTGTCGTTGGTGTTTGGGCCGGCGGAGCGACTCTGTGTAGGCATGATGAACGAGGCGGGGAACGACACGAGGCGGATTCCAGAGAAGCCCAAGTAGCGCACACGCATCCGCCTGCTACACTGGACCCATCGCTATCGGCGATCCATCCATCGGGCGTCCCGATCTGGCCCCGCCGGATGACATGCATTTTAGGTCGAATGGTTACCGTATCAATTACCCGTCCGACTGCCGAGCTACTACAGGCATTCAGGATGAATCCGGCCGCCTGAAAGCGGTCTTTTAACTTGGTTCGGACAAAAGATGAGTGACTTCACAGCAGTTTCAGCATTGTTTGCAAGTACGGATATTTTCGTCATTCCGACGTTCCAGCGCCCATATTCCTGGGAAGAAGCACAATGGGATGATCTACTAAGAGATATACGGTTCGCAACCGCTCGGTTCAAGACGAATCGGCGCGCAACTCACTACTTTGGGGCGATTCACACAATCAAGGTCGAGCCGGATGATCACCTTTTTAAAACCTTTACTGACCAAGAGACTGAAGTTTCCGGGTTCTGGCGGGCTTAGGCGTCAGTAGTGCTTGGGAAGGCCGAGATTTCGGCAGGGTTTGCGCGAATCTAGGCAAACCCCCTCGAAATACCCCCCACCCCTGCCGCCAACCCGCTCCGAAAGCCGGAA
>NZ_DATITZ010000220.1:0-11533 GCF_035467215.1 Thiocapsa sp.
CCTCAACTACTGGCCTCACAAAGGAACTATTCAGTGTCAGGGCAAGACTGAACCGAAAGCGGAGCTGGAAGCGGTTTTTGCGTCAGGCGGGGCAGCGTTGACTCCTCCAGCGGCCACCATGCCGAAGGACGATAGAACAAAGATCTTTGTTGTTCACGGTCACGACACCCAAGCGCTCGAGCAGCTTGAGCTTGTCCTGCGACGTCTCGGTCTGGATCCCTACATCCTCCAGAACAACGACGGGGAGTCGAAAACTCTCATCGAAGCCCTTGAGCAGCAAATCTACAAAGAAGCGGCCTTCGGCATTGTTCTGCTCACACCGGATGACTACGGCTACCCCAAAACCAAGACCGACGCGGACCGGCAGCCGCGTGCCCGTCAGAATGTGATCTTGGAACTCGGCATGGTCCTAGCGTCGCTTGGCCGGGAGCGGATGGTTCTCCTGAAGAAGGGAGCCCTGGAACTCCCGACAGATGTGAACGGCGTCATCTATCTGGAGTTCAACGAACACGTAAAGGAGGTGGCCGTCAAACTTGCCATGCGCATGAAGGGTGCGGGGATCGAAATTGACGACACCTTAATCCACTCGGCAGCTGCGTAGCCATGCCCGGCCGAACCGAAGGCAATTTCGGGGCAGCGGCGGAAACCGTACCGAACAACTTATGTGGCTGCAATGCCTTGGCTAGCCCGGCCGCCGCAGGTCCGGACTGAGTTGAATACGCTGATCAACGGGGTTCGGCGATGACCCGAGTTTCCATCAACCCCGATCTTCTGCGCTGGGCGCGCGAGCGCGCCGGTCTGCATGTTGAAGACCTCATCGGCCGCTTTCCGAAGCTCGCCGCCTGGGAGCGCGGGGAGTTGTCGCCGACCTTCAACCAACTGGAGGCCTTCGCCAAGGCCACCCACGTACCCTTCGGCTTCCTGTTCCTGCTGGACCCGCCGGACCTGCCGATGCCGATCCCGGACTTCCGCACGTTGAGCAATCGGCAACCGGGTGCGGTCAGTCCGGATCTGCTGGACACGATTTACACGATGCAGCGCCGCCAGGCATGGCTGCGCGAAGAGCGGCTGGATTGCGATGCGGAGCCGCTCGCCTTCGTCGGCAGCGCCCGCCTGTCGGACGACCCGGAGGCGATCGGGCGAGAGATGCGACGGCTGCTCGGTCTCGGTGACGGTTGGGCCGCACAGGTGCGGAGCTGGCAGGAGGCCGTGAGCGCCCTGCGTGGCGCCATCGAGGGGCAGGGAGTCATTGCGGTGATCAACGGCATTGTCGGCAACGATACACACCGCCGGCTGAACGTCGAGGAGTTCCGTGGCTTCGCGCTGACCGATGATCTGGCTCCGCTGATCTTCGTCAACGGAGCGGACGCCAAGTCCGCCCAGATGTTCACGCTCGCCCATGAGCTGGCTCACCTCTGGCTCGGTGTCGAAGGGGCCGGGTTGTCCGGGTTCCCCGGCATCTTCCCCGATGGCGGTCGCGTGGAGACCTTCTGCGACCGGGCCGCGGCGGAGTTTCTCGTGCCGGCGGCCGAGCTTCGGGCCCTGTGGCCGCAGGTGAAGCGCGATGCGTCGCCGTTCGAGGTGCTCGCGAGCGCATTCAAGGTCAGCCCCATTGTGATCGGGCGCCGGGCCATGGACCTGGGACTGACGGATCGTGCAGCGTTCTTCGACTTTTACGACGCTTACATCCAGCGAGAGAAAAAGCAGAAGGCTCAGGGCGTCGGTGGTGGCAGTTTCTACAACAACCAGAATGCGCGCGTTGGCCGGCTGTTCGCCATCCAGGTGATGCGCGCGGCCAAGGAGGGGCGGATCGGGTTCAAGGATGCCTACGACTTGACCGGTTTGCATGGCGGCACTTTCCAGGAATATGCGCGCCGTCTCGGTGTGGACCTGCCATGACGCCGGAACCGATCTACGTCATCGACTCCGATGTCTTCATCTCGGCCAAGAACGGCTACTACGCCTTCATGATCTGTCCGGGCTTCTGGGACAGTCTGATCCACCATCACGAGCAAGGCCGGTTGCACAGCTTGGACCGCGTTCAGCAGGAGCTGCTCGCCGGGCGCAAGGACGAGGACCTGGTGCAGTGGGTCAAGAACGACGTGCCTGATGGGTTCTTCCGGTCAAGCCAGGACGCGGATGTCATTCGAGCCTACCAGGACATCATGCTGTGGGTGCAGCGGAATCAGCAGTACGTGGACAACGCCAAGGCCAAGTTCGCGACGGAGGCGGACGGCTGGCTAGTGGCTTACGCGTGCGTGACGGGTGTGGACGTCGTGACCAACGAGCAGCCCCGGCCCGAGGCGCGCGGGCGCATCCTGCTGCCCGATGTGTGCAATCAATTCGGCGTGCGTTTCCATGACACCTTTGCCATGCTGAGGTCACTGCACGTGCGTTATGACTTTGCGAGGGAGAGCTGATGTCGGGACATGACGAGGCCGCGTTCGAGACCGCCATCGAGACCGGCCTGACGAGCGCGGGTGGTTACGAGAAGCGCAGTCCGAAGGACTACGATGAGTCGTTGGCCCTCTTCCCTGAGGATGTCACCGGCTTCCTGCGAGACAGCCAGCCGGCCAAATGGGTGGCCCTGGAGGCGCTGCTTGGGCCGAAGACCGCGACGACCGTGCTCGACAGTTTGTCGAAGGAGTTGGAGCTCAAGGGTACGCTTCATGTCCTGAGGCACGGGTTCAAGTGCTACGGCAAGACCTTCCGAATGGCCTTTTTTCGCCCGAACACCCGCATGAATCCCGATGCGGCGAAGAGCTACGCGAAGAACCGGTTGACCATCACCCGGCAGGTCGGCTTTACCTCGGTCATGAAGAAAGCGGATGGCCCTAATGGAAATAGGCACCGCCGCTGCATCATCGACGTGATCCTGGCTGTCAACGGCATCCCCGTTGTCACCGTCGAGTTGAAGAACCCGCTGACCGGACAGCGGGCCACCGACGCAGTGCGACAGTACGAGAGCGAGCGGGACGAGCGCGATCTGCTCTTCGCATTCAAGAAGCGCGCCTTGGTCCAGTTCGCCGTGGACCCGGACGAGGTTTGGATGACGACCCGACTGCAGGGCAAGGAGACCCATTTCTTACCCTTCAACCGGGGCAACAACCATGGGGCGGGCAACCCGCCGGTGGAGGGGAACTGGAAGACATACTACCTCTGGGACGAGGTGCTGCAAGCCGATAGCCTGTTGGAGATTCTGCAGCGCTTCATGCATCTGGAAGTGAAGGAGAAGCAGGTCACGACCGAGAAGGGCGTGCGAACCGTGCGGAAGGAGACCATGATCTTTCCGCGCTATCATCAGCTCGACGCGGTGCGCAGGCTAATCGCGGACGCCAAAGCCGATGGCGCGGGCCGGAATTACCTGATCCAGCACTCGGCCGGCTCGGGCAAATCGAACTCCATTGCCTGGCTCGCGCACCGGCTGGCGAGCCTACACGACGCACAGGACGAGAAGGTGTTTCACTCGGTGATCGTCGTGACCGACCGGCGTGTGCTGGATCAGCAGTTGCAGGCGACGATCTATCAGTTCGAGCACAAGACCGGGGTGGTCGAGAAGATCGACGAGGACACCCAGCAGCTCGTCCGCGCCCTGTCCCAGGGCACGCCCATCGTTATCACGACCATTCAGAAATTCCCTTTCATTTCTCAGGCGCTTTCCACGCTGGAGAAGAAGGGCGGTGGCGTCATGATCGACACGGCGGGAAAACGCTTCGCCGTGATCGTCGACGAGGCGCACTCGTCCCAGAGCGGTGAGACCGCGACGGAGTTGAGGGGCATGCTCAACAAGCACGGGATCGAGGCGGCCATTGCCGCCCAGCTCTCCGGGGAAGAGGACGACGACCTGTCGGAAGAGACTAGGGCAGCCGTACTGCGTGATGCGCTGCAACGCGCCCGGCAGCCGAACTTAAGCTTCTTCGCCTTCACGGCGACACCGAAATTCAAGACCAAGGCCCTGTTCGATGAGCCAGGTCCTTCAGGCACGTCACCCTTCCACGAATACTCGATGCGGCAAGCCATCGAGGAGGGCTTTATCCTGGATGTGCTTCAGAACTACACCACCTACAAGCGCTTCTTCGGGCTGATCAAACAGATCGAGGATGATCCCGATGTGCCGCGCAAGAAGGCCGCGAAGGCCCTGACCCGTTACCTGGAGCTGCATCCGGTCAATATCGAGCAGGTCGTTTCCGTCATCGTCGAGCATTTCCGGCTCTATGTGATGCATGAGCTTGGCGGGCGCGCGAAGGCAATGGTGGTCACGGGGTCCCGCCTTGCCGCCGTGAAGTACAAGCTCGCCTTCGACCGCTACATCAAAGAGCAGGGCTACAGCGGCATTCGCTCGCTGGTGGCCTTCTCGGGCACGGTCGAGGACCCGGACGACCCCGGATCGTCCTATACCGAGGTGGCGATGAACGGCGGATTGGCCGAAAGCGAGCTGCCCGAGACCTTCGAGCGCGACGCTTATCGGGTCCTCCTGGTCGCTGAAAAGTATCAGACCGGCTTCGACCAGCCCTTGTTGCAGACGATGTACGTGGTGAAGCGGCTGGCCGGTGTTCAGGCGGTGCAGACCCTCTCGCGGCTCAACCGCATCGCGCCCGGCAAGTCCCGCACCTTCGTGCTCGATTTCGCCAACGAAGAGGACGACATCTACCAGGCGTTCAAGCCTTACTACGAGACGACGCCGGTCGGCGAGAATGCCGATCCGCATCGCCTGTCGGAACTGCAACATCGCTTGCTGGAATGGGCGATCTTCACGCCGGCGGATGTGACCGCCTTCGCCGAGGTTTGGTACCGTGGTAAGCGCGACCACTCGGCGAGCGATCATAAGGTCATGAATGCCGTGCTCGATGCCGTCGCGCAGCGCTTCCAGGGGCGGGGCGAAGAAGAACGTGAGGAGTTTCGCGGCCAGTTGACGGCCTACCGAAACCTCTATGCCTTCCTGTCGCAGATCATCCCCTATCAGGACAGCGATCTCGAGCGGCTTTACGCCTTCGTGCGGAACCTGCTGGCGAAGCTCCCGCCGCCGGGTCATGGCCAGGGCTTCGTGCTGGATGACGAGGTGGCCCTGCGATTCTTCCGGCTCCAGCAGATGACCGAGGGCTCGATCGACCTTGCGCAGGGCGAGACCTATCCGCTGAAGGGGCCGACCGATGTCGGCACGGGCGGCGTCAGGGATGAGGAAGTTGCGCTGTCGAGTTTGATCGACCGACTCAACGAGCGCTTCGGCACCGATTTCGCCGAGGCGGATCAGTTGTTCTTCGACCAGATAAGGGCCTCGGCGGAGCATGACGAGACAATTGCCGAGGCGGCCCGAGCCAACAACTTCACGAACTTCTCGGCCTATCTGGATCGTATGCTGGACGAGCTGTTCATCGCACGCATGGAGGGCAACGAGGAGATTTTCTCTCGGGTGATGACGGACACCGAGTTCCGCTCGGCGGCACATGAGCACCTGGCGCGCGAGATTTTTCGCCGTGTGCGAGGCGAAAACGAAGCGCGCTGAACGGCGCGTCTGGCTGCGCGCTCGACGCCACCCCAGCATTGATCAAGATCCTTCCTGCGCCTTGGGATGGCGGCAGTTTTCTGCATTACCGGCCCCGGCGGCCTTGGCGGCCGTCTGACCGGTTCGGGCGCCTTGGGTTGCGCCAAAATCTCGCGAAGTGCACTGCCTAGCCTGGAGCCGTGCTCTTTCGGTTTCAGGTCGGAGCTTTATTCGCGCGGATTACCGTTTTTGTCCTTGAGCGCCTTGGCGATGTTGCCCCGCTCGCTCGGCGCGAAGTCCTTTCGGATCTCGTCATCGACGTGCTCGGCGAGCAGCGGCGACGGCACATGGACGTTGCGGGCAAGTCGCCTCTGCGGGCACGCCAGGACCGACCCGGCGCCGGAGGTTAAGGTGGAGCCTTAAGACGCGTCGTTCAGTCGACGCGTATCCGGACTTTCAGTCCGTAACGCAAACCCACCGGCTTTAGCAGGTGGTTGTTTAGTCGCAGACCGTTGCGCGAAGGCCCATCGGCCATGTCCACGGAGGTTCAGACGCCGATGTCGAGCGGACCATCGTCGGTTTCCATCTCGGTCGCGGCGATGGTCGTGACGGCTCGTCCGCCCGGACGACCGGCGGTCCGTGTAGAACGACGACTTCAGTAGTGCACCCGCCTCGGATTGGCGGCATAGGCTTCGAGGATCGCGAGTGCCTCCGCTCGCAGCAGCGGAATCTCGGGGATCGCTCGTTGCCCCGGTGGCTTTGTTAGCTGCTCATGGATGAAGTGGTCATCGAAGCCGATTCCGGCCGCATCCTGGATGCTGAATCCGTAGAAAATGCGCTCGATCCGCGCCCAGTAGATCGCACCGAGGCACATGGGGCAGGGCTGGCCGCTGGTGTATAGATCGCACCCCTGCAGGCTGATGCTCCCGGTCTGTCGGCAGGCATCGCGGATCGCAACCATCTCGCCGTGCGCTGTTGGATCACGGGTGGCGATGACCCGATTCCAGCCCTCCCCGATGATTCGCCCGGCACTCACGATCACGGCACCGAAAGGTCCGCCGTCGCACGCTGCCGAGCCTCGACGGCCCAGCTCGATGGCGCGCCGCATGAAGCGCACTTGATCGGATGACCCCGCAGCGTCCCCGAGGCTTCCGCCCGAAAACCCTGGTTGCCCGCCCACATCACTCCCCATCGGCTTGCGGCTGCCCGAGCCGCTCGGTCGTGATTCTTTCGCACATCGCCATGAATGCCTCGTCTGATGGACTTTTTCGACGGCGCCCGGCGAATGGGCGGTCGCTCCTGGATTCGACCGGCGCCTCGTCGGGATTGCGGTCGGTGCGCCGAGCGCACCTCAAAGCGCGCCTCGCCCGGCTAAACCCAGGCGCGCCAACCCGACCCGCCAATCCTCGACGAACGTCTCGATCGACGCGATGAAGTCCGGATCGTGCTCGGTCCGGTTGATGGTGCAATGCACGAGCACGCCCTCCGACTCGGCCGTCACCGTCCAGGCCAGTGCGTTCGGGCAGCCGGGGAGTGTAAAGCGCACTCCGTCGCGGATCGGTTCGCGCCGCACCTCGAACTGCCCCCACAGGCAGTAGATCTCGCCCGCATCGAGATTTTCCCGCCAGTCCAGCACCCGATCGATCGTGTCGCAGCACTCGGCCAGGCGCGGTCCCGTGATCCAGTCGCGCAGTTGATCCGCGGTCGCGACGATTCGGGCGATGGCGAAAAATTCCATGGGTGAGGCTCCTGTCGAAAGGCACGTCATCATGGCGCCATGGCAACACGCGGACAAGGGCGCGGCGACCCGATCGCGCGGTGAGGGGCCGCCGAAACAGATTGGCTCGCCCCAAGACAGGAGGCCGGAGCGCGGTGCGCTGTCTTCTGGTCATCGTCTCTGAACCAGGCTCGCTAGGTTGGCCCGGTCGCGCTTCGCAACCTTGCGCGGGTTATCGGCCGTTGCCTGCATGCGCGCCAATTGACAGGCCGCCGCCCCGTGCGGCTCAATGCGTCGCTCACGGCAGCGTACTCGAGGAACCTTCGGAACCGATGGGGGCTCTATGCTGCGGCCTTTCCCCTTTTTTGACCTGAACCCTTTTGACCGGAAGGAGAGTTTCCAGTGGATCACGACGAGCAGAGTATGATCGGCAACCTTTTCGCCAAGCTGAAGCAGGCCGAGCAACAGGCCGGCCCCCGCGATCCGGCTGCGGAGCAGGAGATCGCCGCTGCCGTGAGCCGCCAGCCGGCCGCGCCCTACTACATGTCTCAGGTCATCCTGATTCAAGAGCAGACGGTGCAGGCGCAGAACCAACGGATTCAGGAGTTGGAGAAGCAGCTTGCCGAGCGTCCCGCGGCGGGCGGCGGATTCCTCGGCGGGCTCTTCGGGGGCGGAGCGGCTCCGGGCGCAAGCGCCGCGCGGCCAACGGCCGAGCGCACGCCGGCCATGACTCCGGGCAGCACGCCGGCGACGGCTGCGGGCGCAGCTCCGGGCATGGCGTTCGGCAAATCGTCCGCCCCCGCAGCTCCGAGCCGTGGGTGGTCGCAGCCGACACCGTCTGCAGGGCGCGGTTTCATGGCGTCGGCCCTGACGACCGCCGCGGGCGTCGCCGGCGGCATCATGGTGGCCAATGCCCTGACCGGCCTGTTCGGCGGCAACGAGGCCCAGGCGTCGGAAACACCTGCGGAGCCCGAGGAGGCGCCCCTCGAGTCCGAGGAAGCCTTCCCGGACGAGGGCGGTGATTTCGAATCCTTCGAGGAGTTCTGATCCGCGCCCGGCGCATCGCCACACCGAGTTGCAGGCGCTCGGCCTCTCGCCCGAGCGGATGCAGAAGGCCTGGCTCAGAAACGAGCGCGCCGCCTGCGGCGACGCGGATTGTTTGCGCGGTCTCTATTCCGAACGCATCCGCTACCTCGAATCGCTCGTGCGCTCCGGTATCGCGGAGCGCGAGTCGGTCCGGGTCGAGGCCGATCCGTAGCCCGTCGCGCCGACCGCCGATCCGCCCGCACCCGATACCGAGGTCGATCCGAATCCGGTACTGCTGTCTGCGGCCGAGCCGGCATCGTCCGACGCTTGGGAATCGAGCTCCCAGGCGACATTGGCGACGGACGAGCCCGTGGCCTTTCTCCCCGAGCTGCCGCAGCCGGAGTTACCCTCCGCATTCTCGGGGTACGACCAGGCTGTCGGCGGCATGTCCGTTTCCTCCGACGCTGCTCCAGGTCAGCCCGGCCATCAGGCGTCTTCTGGCTGGCTGGGCGCCGGCATCGTCAAAGGGGGTGCACCCGCGCTGATCCTGGCGATCGGTCTCGTCGCGTGGGTAAGGCGCGCCCGGATTCGTGGCGCCGTTGCCGTCTCCCGCCGTCGCCTGGCATCTCTGCTTAGGAGGTTGCGGACGGTGGCGGCGGGCCGGTTCGCCGCGCCGCGGCGACTCCGCGCCCCTGTCCGCGTTCCGCGGCTCGCTTACTCGAAGGTCCCGCAGGAGCCTCCGCGCCCTGCTGAACCCCGTTTTTCGGACGAGATCCTCGAGCGCCTGCTCGCGCTCCAAGCACACTCTGCTAAAGTGCCTGCCCGCCGTCCACTCGGGATCGTCCGCTCGTTATGCCTCGCCGCCCGTCTCGCAAAGCACCTTCGTCTCGAGCTGCAACCCGATTCGCCGGGCTTGCCCGTTGGATGCCGCTTCTACGCCGGAGCATGATCGCGCTGCGCGATCTCGGGATCGGGCTGGTCTTGATCTGCGTGGTTTCCTTCCTGCCGATGACCCTGACGCAGAGCTGGCCGGAGCCCGCGGGTCGTGCGGTCGAGATCGCGCGCGACATCCGCGTCTTGTTGTTCGACGTGGTGCGCGAGACGGCTGTCGGTGTAGGATCCCTGATCTCGTTCGGCGACGGGGGTGTCGCGGCGCCGGTTCGTGCAACCGCAGAACCTACCGCGGGGTGGTGGCCGTTCGATCGTCGGGGGTGCGGCGCTTCGGCTGGGTCCGAAGCGCCGCGGTCCGGGATTGCCGACAGCTTCGATGAGGCGCGTGCGGTCCTGCTCGACACCGTCTACGCCGATCGGCGGGTCACCTTCTTCTGCAGTTGTCGCTATGACCTTCGGGGTCGGATCGACCTCGCGGGCTGCGGTCTGGGCGCGCTGGTCGGCAGCCGCCGGGCGGAGCAGGTCGAGGCCGCGCATGTCGTCTCGGCGTCGCGACTCGCAGGCTCGCGCCGCTGTTGGCGCGAGCCTGCGGCCTTCGCCGCCTGCACGACCGGCGGGGCGGTTCCCCTCTCGGGGACGGCCTGCTGCGAACGGGTGGATCCCGCCTTCGCCGCTGCACACAATGATCTGCACAACCTCGTCCCCGCGGCCGGAGCCATTACGGCCGCGCGGTCGGATCACGCCTGGGGCGAGCTGCGCCCTGGGCAACAGCTGGGCGACTGTAAGATTCGTTTCGATCCCGTCCTGCGCCGGGTACAGCCGCCGGAGGGCGTGCGCGGGGACATCGCCCGGACGTTGTTCTACATGCGCGATACCTATGGCGTCCGCATCGGCCGGCTGGACGAGCGGCTTTATACGGCCTGGAACGACGCCGATCCGCCCGATGCCGCGGAGATCGAGCGCAATCGGCGGATCAGGCGCGTGCAGGGCAGGGGGAACCGCTATGTGGAGGATGACCGACGGTTTTGAGCCTCCTCGAAACGGCACCGGAGCGCAGGAGGGATGTGGGCACGTCCGTTGTGCCCGGACCTCGGCTTATTTGAGGTTCTTGTCCCGCAAACGCCACTGGAAATGGCTCAAGAGCTTGGATCGCACCTTCTTCTCCTTGTGCTTCGCCGCCGCGGCGAGTCGCTTCTCGGCGACACCGATCAGGGTCTCCTGAGCACCCTTGGCGTTTTCGTCTTCCGGTGTGCGTTGGGTGTAGTTGCCGTCCGAATCCATGTCCCAAGCGGAGCGGGTGTCGGCAAACTGCACGTCCAGGATCAGACGTAGCTCCTGGCGCAGCTCCGGGTTCTCGACCGGCGCGTGGACCTCGACACGGCTGTCGAGGTTACGGCCCATCATGTCGGCCGAGCCGATGTAGTACTCCTCCGCGCCGCCGTTTCTGAAATAGATGATGCGTGCGTGCTCGAGGAAGCGCCCGACGATGCTGACGACCCGACCGGTCTCGCTGATCCCGGCCAGTCCGGGTCGATAGCGGCAGGTGTCGCGAATGATGAGATCGACCTTCACGCCGGCGCGGCTGGCCTTGTAGAGCGCGCGCGTAATTTCGGCGTCTTCCAGCGCATTCATCTTCATCTGGATGAGTCCGCCGCCGTCACGCTTGTGATGCTCGATCTCGCGGTTGATCTTCTCGATGATCCCGCGCTTGAGCGTATAGGGCGCGGCGAGGATCTTGCGATAGCTCGGGGGCGGCGAATAGCCGGTGAGATAATTAAAAAGCTCGGTGAGATCCTGGCCGATATCCTCGTCGCAGCCGAGCATGCCCAGGTCCGTGTAGAGCTTGGCCGTGCCCGAATGATAGTTGCCGGTCCCGATGTGGTAATAGCGGCGCAGCTGCGAGTAGTCGCGCCGCACGACGAAGATGAGCTTGCTATGGGTCTTCAGCCCCATGACGCCGTAGTTGACGTGGATGCCCTCGGCCTCCAGACGCCGTGCCCAGACGATGTTGGCGGCCTCGTCGAACCGCGCCTTAAGCTCCACCAGCACCGCGACCTGTTTGCCATTGCGCGCGGCCTGCATGAGCGAGTCGAGGATCGGGCCGGCCGAGGTGCGATAGAGCGTCATCTTGATCGCGAGCACCTTGGGGTCTTCGGCGGCGGTGCGCAGAAAACGCTCCACCGAGGTGCTGAAGGCCTGATAGGGGTGCTGAAGCAGGAGCGGCCCGTTCTCGCGGATGATGTGGAAGATGTTGCGCCGGTCGTTGGCGAGCAACGGATGGTCGACCGCTCGATGGGTCTTGTCGTGAAGCTCGGGCTTCTCGATCCCGGCAATCTCGAAGAGGTCGCGCAGGGCCATCATGCCCTCGACCTCGAAGACGTCTTCGTCCTCGTTCAGACCCAGCTCGGCGGCGAGCA
>NZ_DATITZ010000221.1:0-6601 GCF_035467215.1 Thiocapsa sp.
ATCCGCGGGTCCACCGATGCGGCGACGGCCATCGCCGCTTGGGCCTCGGGCTTGTTGTTCTCGATGCCGATGACGATGCGCTCCACGCCCAGGGCGTGCGCCATGATGCGGATCCCGTCGACGACCGCGTCGGCGTGCTCGCGCATCAGACGATCGTCGCAGGTCAGGTACGGCTCGCACTCGGCACCGTTGATGACCAGGGTGTGCAGCCGATAGCGGGTGCGCAGGTTGAGTTTGACCGCCGACGGGAAGGTCGCCCCGCCCATGCCGACGATACCGGCCGCCGCGACCCGTGCCGAGATCTCCTCCGGCGAGAGTGCAAAGGGGTCGGGCACGCCTTGAATCTCGTCCGACCAGCGATCCTCGCCGTCGGGCATCAGCGTCACGGTCCGCACCGAGAGCCCCGAGGCATGATGCGCCGGATAGCTGCCGACCCCCATCACGCGACCCGAGGTCGGTGCATGCACGGGGGCGGAGATGGCACCCTGACTGAACGCGAGCAGCTCGCCCTTCGCCACCCGCTGGCCGCGACGTACCGCCGGCTTGGCGGGCGCCCCGATATGCTGCTGCAGCGGGATGTGCAGCAGCGCAGGCATCGGCAGATCCTCGATCGCCTGCTCGGCCGCGAGGTGCTTGTTGTCGTGCGGATGCACGCCGCCGCGGATCTTGAAGAGTTTCATAGTCGGGTCTTTCGTGCCTCTGCGTTTCGATCTTTAGGGCGTTGCTCAGGGGTTGCTTCCCGCCGCCTGCCTCCTGCCGCCTGCCGCCTGCCTCCTGCCTCCTGCCTCCTGCCTCCTGCCTCCTGCCTCCTGCCTCCTGCCTCCTGCCTCCTGCCTCCTGCCTCCTGCGATCAGCTATCGGCTATAAGCTATCAGGGGACATCATGGCTGGTGGCTGGTGGCTGGCGGCTGGCGGCTGGCGGCTGGTGGCTGGTGGCTGGTGGCTGACGCCCCCCCGCCCGCCTCATGCCGCCAGCGCGCTCGGCTTCGCCCAGTACCAGGTCTGAAGGGTCGGCGTCACCGGGCGCATCTCGATGCACTCGGTCGGGCAGACCTCGAAGCAAAGCTCGCAGCCGGTACAGGCATCGGCGAAGACACTATGGATCATGTTGTTGGCCCCCATGATCGCGTCGGTCGGGCAGCGCTTGAAGCATTTGCAGCAGCCGATGCAGAGGTTCTCGTGGATGTGCGCGATCGCCGGTGCCTTGTCGGCGACGCCCGAGAGATCCACGCTGACCCCGAGGAGACCCGCCAGCTCCTCGGCCAGGATACGGCCGCCGGGCGGACAGCTGGTCACGGGCGCCGCGCCCGCGGCAATCGCCTCGGCCGCCGGTCCGCATCCGGGATAACCGCATTGCCCGCATTGCGAGCCGGGCAGGAGCTCGGCGACCCGCTCGGCGAGCGGATTGCCCTCGACCTTGAGGTAGCGCGCGGCGAGGCCTAGGAGCCAGCCCAGGATCAGGCCGAGTGTCGTGAGGCTGAAGATCGCTGCAATCATCGTGTTCTGATCTCGGGTAAGGATCGGTCGTGTCGGTTGCGGTCGGGCACGCGCCCCGGGAACCGGCGGTCCGCTGCCCGCCGAATTCCGGACCGAACCCCGCGGCATCCGCCCGGAAAATCGTCGCGCCCCGGCAGTGAGCCATATTCATCTGTTCTTGATCCTCCGGAACGCGACACACCAGGGCCGTTGACTGGACCGGACGCCCGGGGATCCACCAATCCTTGCTTGTCGCACCGAGCGCGTTCCGGAGTTTCACGCCAGCCCCGCGAAGCCCATAAACGCGAGCGAAAGCAGCCCGGCGGCGACAAAGGCAATCGGCACCCCCGCAAAGGCCGCCGGCACCTGCGCAAGCGCCAGGCGTTCGCGCAGCCCGGCGAACAGCAACATGACCAGGGTAAAGCCGAGTGCGGAGCCAAACCCGTAAAGGACACTTTCGAGGAACCCATGCTCCTCTTGGACGTTCAACAGGGCCACGCCCAGCACGGCGCAATTGGTCGTGATGAGCGGGAGGAAGATCCCCAACACCTGATACAGCGCCGGCGAGAGCTTGCGCACCGCCATCTCGGTGAACTGCACGACCGCGGCGATGACCAGGATGAAGGTCAAGATGCGCAGAAAGCCGATGTCAAGCGGCTGCAGGACAAAGTACTCGAGCAGCCAGCTCGCGACCGCGGCCAGGGTCAGGACGAAGGTCGTGGCCAAGCCCATCCCCAGGGCCGAGTCGAGTTTGTTCGACACCCCCATGAAGGGACAGAGTCCGAGGAACTTGACCAGCACCACGTTGTTGACCAACGCAGTGCCGAGAATCAACATGACATACTCGCCCATCGAGAGAACGCCCTTGGGTCGCGAACTTGATGTCGGACCATCAGCAAATGCAGTGCCATGTGCCGGGCTCTGCTGCACGGGGAGTCCGCTCCGGACAGGCGCGGGCGCCGCGCGGATGCGATCGCCGGGCCGATATCGGCGAGCGCTCAGAGACTTGAGGTGGCGCCGATCCGCTCGCCGACAGGCCCGCCGGAGGACCGACGAGATCCGGGCTGTCGCGGTGGCAACAGAAATCCATGTTGCACCGCGCGGCGAATGTCGCAAAGCTTACAAGGGTATCGAGTGGGAGCGGCCGACAGGGATCGATCGGCGGTCCGGCGGGAGCTGCCCGATCGCCTCGAACGCCCGACGGCATCGACTTTGCTTAGTCAACTGACCCACATCCGTTTTCAGGAGAGCGCCGTGCCGGTCCGAGAAGCTCCGGGCACCGTCCAGCAGGTCGTCATCAACGCACTCGGCGAGTTTCTGGCCTCCCCGCCGGACGGGACCCCGCTGG
Source organism: Thiocapsa sp. (assembly GCF_035467215.1). Classification (GTDB taxonomy): domain Bacteria; phylum Pseudomonadota; class Gammaproteobacteria; order Chromatiales; family Chromatiaceae; genus Thiocapsa. The sequence goes on from NZ_DATITZ010000221.1 coordinate 2,825, forward strand.
AGGTTGTCGAGGCGCTGACGCTCATGGGCGGCAATGCGTTGGATCCGCTGCCCCCCCGTCTCTTCTTCGAGGCAGTCGAGCAGTCGCCCGTCGCCATCTCCATCACGGACCACAAAGCGGCGATCCTCTATGCGAATCGCGCCTTCGAAACCTTGACCGGATACAGCCGCGAGGAGGTGATCGGCCTGAACGAGTCGATCCTTTCGAGCAACGCGACGCCCTCGAGCGTCTACCAACAGCTGTGGCGGACCATCCAGCGCAAAGAGACTTGGACCGGAACCTTGGTCAACCGCACGAAGGCGGGCCGTGACTATCTCGCCGAGTTGATCATCTCCCCTGTCCTGGACCGCAACGGGGATCTTCAGTACTTCCTCGGGATGCATCGCGACGCGACCAAGGTCCACGAGCTCGAAGGGGCGCTGCGTCAACAGAAGGCGCGCATCGAGACCGTCCTGGATGCGGCCCCGGTGATCGTCGTCCTGCTCGACAGCAAGGGCCGAATCATCCTGGACAATCAGGAGTATAAAAAGCTGTTCGGGGATTTGCGCGGCAAGGAGCCGGCCGATGTCCTGCGCGCGGCGGTCAGCGAGCAGCTCGGCGTGGACGCCTTCGCAGCCTGTTTGGATGGGCGCGGCTTCAAGGATGTCGAGGTCGCCATCGAGATTCCGGGCTCGATGGGGCCACGCTGGTTCGCCTGCTCGGGGACCCCGGTCGAGGAGACCGACGCCAGTGCGCGGAATTATTTCGGTCGCCAAGCCCCCGGCGACCGGCGTCTGTTGCTGCTCGCAAGCGAGGTCACCGCACGGCGCCGCGAGATCGAGCGCGCCCATCTGGAAAACCTGCGCGCCAGGCTCGCCGAGCAACAGCTGATGCACGGCATGCGCGAGGCGCTCGCCGCGGCCATTTATCAGATTCAGGTCCCGCTCAACGTCATCAATGCCGCCGCGGCCATGGTGCGCGGCGGTGCCGGCAACGTCGACACGCTCGCCGGGATGCTCGATCAGATCAGCGTGTCCGGCGCCAAGGCGCTCGCGACCCTGACCTCGGCACTGCCCGAAGAGCCGCGCGAGGCCGGGGTCATGGTCAACGTCAACGAGCTCCTGCGCCAAGTCCTGGAGCTAGAGACCGATCGTCTGTTGGCCACGGGGATCGTGGTCGATTGGCGCCCGGCGCATGTGCTGCCCGAGCTTCCGGGCCACAAGAACCAGCTGCGCGCGCTGTTCAAACACCTGATCGACAATGCCATTCAGGCGCTCTGCGAGACCAACCGCGCACACCGCGAGCTGCGTCTGACCACCCGGCGGGTCGACGAGGCCGTCGAGGTCGAGATCGAAGACAACGGCCCGGGTATCCCGGCCGAAGACCGCTATAAGGTCTTCGAGCCCTTCTACATCGGCTGGCGCAACCGCCGCGGCAAGGCCGGTATGGGTCTTGCCCTCAGTCAAGAGATCGTCAACGCCCACGGAGGCAGTATCGAGGTCGACCCGCAAATGACCGATGGCTGTCGCATTCGCCTGTCACTGACCGCCGTTCCCGACGACGACTGAGCTTGCACGAACCCTCATGAATGCCGACTATCCCGTCCCCGGCAGTGCCGAGCAGGCCTGCCGGTTGGATCTGCTCGAATCCCAACTCAGCGCCCTCTTCGAGGTGAGCTCCGTGCTCAGCCGTTCGCTCGATCTGCGCCAGACCCTGCGCGAGGTGCTCGGCGTCCTGCACGAGCGAGGACGCCTTCGGCACGGGATGGTCAGTCTCTTGAGCGAGGATCGCGGCGAGCTCTTGATCAGCGCACTCCATACCGACGATCCCCACGCGACCGACCGTATCGCCTATCAGCCCGGCGAGGGCGTGATCGGCAACATCCTCTCCCGTAATCGGCCCTGGATCCTGCCGCGCATCGGCGACGAGCCGCGCTTCCTCGATCGACTCGGTCTCTACGATCCGGACCTGCCCTTCATCGGTGTGCCGATCCGACTCGGCGAAGGGGGTGCGATCGGCGTCTTCGCGGCCCAGCCTCCCGTGGCCGACGGACTACTCGAAGAACGTGCGCGTTTCCTGGAAATGGTCGCCAATCTGATCGGCCAGGCCGTGCGTCTTGCCCGCACCGTCGAGGCCGAGCAGCAAGCCTTGCGCGAGGAGCGGGATAAGCTTCGCCGCGAGGTCAAAGGGACCCATGGCTTCGACAGCATCATCGGGCACACGGACGCCATGCGTCTGGTCTTCGATCAGGTTCGCCAAGTGGCGAAATGGAACACCACGGTCCTGATTCGGGGCGAATCAGGCACCGGCAAGGAGTTGATCGCCAACGCCATCCATTACAACTCCCCGCGCGCACGCGCCGCCTTCGTCAAGCTCAACTGCGCGGCCCTGCCCGACAATCTGCTGGAATCCGAGCTCTTCGGCCACGAAAAGGGCGCCTTCACCGGGGCGATCAGCCAGCGCAAAGGCCGTTTCGAGCAGGCCGACGGCGGTACCCTCTTTCTCGACGAGATCGGCGAGATCACCCCGGCCTTCCAGGCCAAGCTGCTGCGCGTCCTGCAGGAGGGCGAGTTCGAGCGGGTCGGCGGCGGTCGCACCCTCAAGGTCGACGTGCGCGTCATCGCGGCCACCAACCGCGACCTCGAGGCCGAGGTGCGCGCCGGCGATTTCCGCGAGGATCTTTACTATCGCTTAAACGTCATGCCCATCCGCATGCCGGCCCTGCGCGAGCGCATCGAGGACATCCCCGACCTCGCCCGCTTTCTCGTGGAGAAGGTCTCGCGCATGCAGGGGCGCGAGCTTTCGATTACCGACAGCGCCCTGCGCATCCTGATGCGGCACGACTGGCCCGGCAATGTCCGCGAGCTCGAGAACTGCATGGAGCGCGCCGCGGTCATGAGCGAGCAGGGGATCATCGACCGCGACGTGATCGAGCTGACCGGTCTGAATGTGGCCGCCCTGGCGAGCGAGCCGCTCCCGAGCACGCCCGCAAAGATCTCCACGATCGACTTCAACGACCCCGACATCGACGAGCGCGAGCGGGTGATCGCCGCGCTGGAAGAGGCCGGCTGGGTCCAGGCCAAGGCCGCGCGGCTGCTCAACATGACGCCGCGTCAGATCGCCTACCGGATCCAGACGCTGAACATCAAGATGCGGCAATTTTAAACCGCGTCCAGAGCGAGGTGCTCATCTTCGAGTGAGCTCGACGTTTGCCGCATCCACAACCCTTGGCGGAGACGCGGTTTAAAATGATCTATTTTTTTATACCTTAAACCGCGCTGACTCCAGCGGTCGTCAAATCTGCCGGGGCCAATCCCACACAAAAGAATCGCATAGCGCGCCGAGCGCGGTTTAAGCCCGCACCACGCAGATGTGTCGGCCCTGAGGACTGCGCATCTCGGCACTGCTCGTACGCTCGGCGATCGGCGGCTGGCCGGCGCGGCGGTCGAAGATCACGAGCAAGCCCGCGTCCAGTCCAAGACCGGCGAGATACCCATCCAGCTGCACCAGCCCCTCGGCCAACGGATCGGGGGCACCGTCGCGCCAGACCTTCAGCTCGATGCCGAGCGTGACCGCTCCGTAACGCAGGCACAGATCCATTCGGCCGGAGCCGAGCGCATATTCGCGTTCCAGCGTGGACTCGCCGTTGGCCACACGATGCAGAAAGGCCATGAACACCAGATGCGGGGCGATCTCGTGGTAGGCAGCGCTGCCCAAGAGTGGTTGGCCGTGTTGGCGCCAGAAGTCCAGGAAGGCACCCAGGAGACGCTCGGGGTTCAGGCTCCCGTCCGAATTCAG
>NZ_DATITZ010000222.1:0-11933 GCF_035467215.1 Thiocapsa sp.
GGTGCAGAGCGACCTCGGCCGCATCGGGCCTCAACCACTTTGCCGCGCATCGTGTTTCGTGATCAGGGCAAAACGATCTGCACGGTCTCGGAGGGGCGCAGCAGCTCGTTGGGGCGGCGGTCGAAGATGATGTCGAGATAATAGACGGCGCCCTCGAGCTCCACGCGCACGGCCTGGACACCGAGGCTGTAGACGCGCCCGTCGCGCACGGCGCCGTCGATCTTGATGCGGGCCGGCTGGCCCGGCTTGAAGCGTCGCAACGTGCCGGCGGTCACCAAGGCCCGGGCGAGCATCTGATCGTCCGGCGCGATTATGATCAGAGGCTCCTGCTGGATGGTCTTGTAGATCACCGCACCGTTCCAGACCTTGCGCGAGACCACGATCCCGTCGAAGGGTGCGCGCAGCTCGGTGTGCTCGAGTGCGACCAGGGCCGTAGCCTCGGCCGCCTTCGCGGCTTCCTCCTCCGCCGTGGCGGCGAGCTGCTCTAGCTCGGCGTCCTTGAGCTCTTCGATGGCGATCAAGCCGCGATCGAACAGCTCTTGGCTGCGGGTAAGATCCCGCCCGGCCTTTTCCACCTCGACACGCGCCCGGGCGACGCGCGCCTTGGCCTCCAAGAGCCTGGCTTGGGCCTCGCGCTGATCCATCCTCAAGAGGAGCTCGCCTTTCGCGACATGCTGACCGGCGCTGACGAGGACCTCGTCAACCACGCCGTTTTCGAGTACGCGCATTTCGACCTCGTGCACCCATTCGAGCCAGCCTTTGAGCTCCGCGGCGGCGAAGGTTTGCGTGGCGAGCATGAGCGCGCCGAGGGCGATGATCCACGCCTGTTTCGTCATTGATTCTCTTCTCCGTCTGCCGCTTCGGCGAGGGGCTGTCCGGCAAGGGCCTCGAGCTCCGCCCACACCAGTGCGCGGCAGAAGCTCACCCGTTGGCTCTGCTGCCGGGTCTGGGTCTGTTGACTCATGGAGTAACCGAGGTCGGCGGTCACCTCCTGCTCGTAGAGTGTGCGACTTTCATCGAGCTTCAGATCGCGCCAGGCCAGCTCGGTCTGAAGGTTGCGCTCGGCCGCGTTCAGTGCGCGTAGACGCAGCAGCAGCTCCAGCGCCTGCTGGCGGACCTCGAGCGCAATGAGATCCCGCTCGGCCTGCGAGCGGCCCTCCATCAAGTCGCGCACGATCGGGGTCTGGACCGCCTGTGCGAGGATGGCGTCCAGCGTCGGCGGGGTCTCCGGCGGCATCGTGAGTGTGGGCTGCAGCAGGTTACGCGGCAGATCGGCCGGATTGCCGAGCGCTTGAGCGAGCAGTGCGCGCGTCAACTGCTGGCTGATCTCGCTTGCGGCCCGACGGTGCAGGATCTCCTGATAGACCGACTCCAGCTCCAGGACACGCAGCGGCGAGATCTGGCCGAGCTCGTTGCGCACGGATGCGCGGTCGAACTGGATGTAGGCGACCGCCATGGCCTCGCTCTCGGTGGAGAAGCTCAGATCGGCGAGGAGCACGTCGAAGAAGCGCTCCATGATCTCCAGGCGATGCGCGTCCAGAGCGCTGATCAGGGGTTCGAGCGGGCGGTTCCGCTCCGGGTCGGCGACGCTCGAGCTGCGAAAGGCCAGCCGCTGACAGTCCAGGTAGAGCGATTGGCGACGGGGCAGGAGATCGGCGATCTCCGGGGAGGCCGCGACCCGCGGGTGGCCGGACGCGGTCTCCAGAGCTTCATCCAAACCGAGCGGGTCGGAGATCGCCGCCGCCGTGACGGTGAAGACGGCTCCGGCGAGCAGGACGAGGATTCGGCATCCGAGCGCACACCGGCGCGCCAAGCTCCTCATGGGTGTGGATCCCAGCGTATCGGCGTCTCGGACATTGGCCCTGTCATGGATCGGATCCACCTCGCGCATCGTGTTGCCGGCTTGCCCTCGTAGGGCGGGTTCGTGAGCCGGGATCCGTGGGCCAGATCCCGCGAACCCGGAGATTAAGCCGATTACGGGTCGCGGCTCAAGCGATTCGCTCGGGTATCCCGCAACGGTTTCCCGCAACGACTCGGCAGGTGTTCCGAGCAGGGTTACACTGCCGGGCAACGCTGCACTCAACCGATCAACGGGGCATACTCCACCCCCCGGAGCACGGCGCTCCGCGCTCACTGTATCGATCGCCGAACCCTGACCCAACCCAACGGAATCAAGAGGATCTTGCGCATGTCAGCCCTTCGAACACTGGTACTTCTCGGCCTGATCGGCATGGCCGTTACGTCCTTTGCGACCGACGAGCCGCCCGCGGACGGCGCCGAGACTGCCGTGCCCGCGATCGACGCGACGCCGTGGCGGATCCTCGCCTATCGGTCCGACGCCGAGGCCGATCTCGTCTCCATCGAGCCCCGCGAAGTGCCGCCGCGACTCGCCTTCGCCGATGATCGCGTTTCAGGCAACGTGGGCTGCAACAGCTTCTCGGGCGGTTACACCCTCGAAGGCGATCGTCTGACGATCGACCCGCGCATGGCCATCACCATGATGGCCTGCGAGGAATCCTTGATGGCCGTGGAGCAGGCGATCACGGCGCATCTTGCCGCCGTGGCCGGCTATCGCCAAGCCGGCCAGAGTTTGAAGCTGCTCGACGCCGATGGCGTTGTCCTGATCCTGCTCGAAGCGCTGGCCGAGACCCCCTTGGCCGGCGTCACGTGGCGACTGGACACCTACAACAACGGCAAGCAGGCGCTGGTCTCGACGGTCAAGGGCACCGAGATCACCCTGGCCTTGACCGCGGAAGGCACCCTCTCCGGCTCCGACGGCTGCAACCGCTACATGAGCGGCTACACGCTCGACGAGGGCCGACTCATGATCGGACCCATCGCCACCACCCGCATGGCCTGCCGTGGTCCTGAATCGGTTGCAGAGCAGGCGGCGGCCTATACCGCGGCGCTCGGGCTCGTGCGAGGCTATCGCATCGAGGGCGAGCAGCTCTGGCTGACGACCGAGGACGGCGCGACCGCGGCGCATTTCCGCGTCGTCACCGAGCCGGCGAAGGCGACCGAGGGGCGTTAAGGCATATCAAAACATCAGGCGTCGTAGGCTGTGCCGAGCGGCACGAGGCACAACCAACCGTCGGCGGGCGTTGTGCTTCCTGACGTCAGCACAACCTACGGGCCGCTCCGTAGGTTGTGCCGAGCCGCGCGAGGCACAAACCGTCGGCGGAGAGCGCCCCTCTCCCAAAAACCACCTTGATCTTGGTCGGGCGGCTCCCGCGGGAGCAGCCCGACCAAGATCAAGTCCGGTTATACTCCCGCTCGTCACGGCACCGACCCGAACGAGACACGCATGCACTGCTGGGCCAGAACAGCCTTCTACATCCTCGTCACCGTGCTCGGCATCGCGAGTATGATCGGGGCCTGCGGTCAGAAAGGCCCGCTCTATCTGCCCGAGCCGCCGGTCGTCGAGGTTCCGGCGCCCGCAGCCGAGATCGGCTCTGATGTCCCGAGCGCCATCGTTCCGCCTCCGGAATCGACCTCACCTCCCGACACGCCCTAGTCGAATCGACCCCAACCACTTCACGCCGAGAGCCTCCCGAGATCGCATGGATCACTTCAATTATCGCGACGACGTCCTCTACGCCGAGGATGTCCCGCTCGCCGACATCGCCTCGCGTTTCGGTACGCCCTGTTATGTCTATTCCCGTGCGACGCTGGAACGCCATTGGCGCGCCTTCGACCGCGCCTTCCGCGACCATCCGCATCTGGTCTGCTTCGCCGTCAAGGCCAACTCCAACCTGGCGGTGCTCAATGTGCTGGCGCGCATGGGGTCGGGATTCGATATCGTTTCGCTCGGCGAGCTCGAGCGCGTGCTCGCCGCCGGGGGCGACCCGGCCAAAGTGATCTTCTCCGGGGTCGGCAAGCGCAAGGACGAGATCCGCTTTGCACTTGAGGTCGGGATTCGCTGCTTCAACGTCGAGTCCGAGTCCGAGTTGGTCCGGCTCGATCGGATCGCCGGCGAGATGGGTGTGATCGCGCCCGTATCGCTGCGCGTGAATCCGGACGTCGATGCCCAAACGCATCCCTACATCGCCACGGGCCTGAAGGAGAACAAGTTCGGGATCGACATCCACGCGGCCGAGGAGGTTTACGTCCGGGCCGCGGCCCTGCCGAACCTGCGGGTGACCGGCATCGACTGTCATATCGGCTCCCAGCTCACGGATCTGGCCCCCTTCATCGACGCAATCGCGCGCGTCCTGACCCTGGCCGAGCGGCTCGGCGAGATCGGCATCCCGATCGCGCATCTCGACATCGGCGGCGGACTCGGTATCCGCTACACCGAGGAGCATCCCCCGGAGCCCGCCGCCTATGCCGCGGCCATGAGCTACCAGCTCGGCGATCGCCCCTACGAGATCATCCTGGAACCGGGCCGGGCCATCGCCGGCAATGCCGGCGTGCTGCTGACCCGAGTGGAATATCTCAAGGAGAACGGCAAGCGCCACTTCGCGATCCTGGACGCGGCGATGAACGACTTGGTGCGCCCGGCGCTCTATCAGGCCGTTCAGGATATCGTGCCGGTGTTGAACGACACGGACGCCGAGCCCGCCCGCTACGACCTGGTCGGACCGGTCTGCGAGACCGGCGACTTCCTCGGCAAGGGACGCCAGCTCGCCTTGCGCGAGGGCGACCTGCTCGCCGTGCGCAGCTCGGGCGCCTACGGCTTCACCATGAGCTCCAACTACAACAGTCGCCCGCGCGTGCCCGAGGTCATGGTCGACGGCGATCAAGTGCATCTGGTGCGCGAGCGCGAGACCGTCGCGAGCCTCTTCGCCGGAGAGTCCGTCCTGCCGTCATGAAGCGCCGTCCCGAGCCCGAGTTGATGGACAGCGACGAGCAAGCGCTCGCCTATGCCCAAGCGGATTTCAACGAATCCAACACACTCTTCATCGAGCTGCTGCGCCGGCTCGATCCGGGTGCACTCGACGGCGCGCGCGCACTGGATCTGGGTTGCGGGCCGGCGGACATCAGCATCCGCTTCCTGCGCGCCTGGCCCCGGGCGACCTGCGATGCGCTCGACGGCTCGCAACCCATGCTGGATCTCGCCCAAACCGCGCTCGATGCGCTGCCCGGCGTGGCCAAGCGGTGTCGCCTGATCCGCGATCAAATCCCCTCCGCGGCCCTGGATCGGGGTGGCTACGACCTGATCATCTCCAACAGCCTCCTGCACCATCTGCACGACCCGCAGGTCTTGTGGCAGACCCTGATCGAGACCGGCAAGCCCGGCGCACCGGTGCTGATCATGGACCTGATGCGCCCGGCCTCGGCCGGTTGGGTCGAGGCATTGGTGTCGACCTATGCCGACGGCGAGCCGAAGGTCTTGCGCGACGACTTCCGCAACTCGCTCTTCGCGGCCTTCGAGCCCGCGGAGGTCGCCGAGCAACTGGCCGTCGCGGGGCTCGACGGGCTCGAGGTCGGTGTCGTCAGCGACCGCCATCTGGCCGTCTCCGGGCGGCTGCCGGGATGAGTGAAGGGATGCGACTCGCCTTCAGCAAGATGCAGGGCCTGGGCAACGACTTCGTCGTCCTGGATGCCACCGAGCACCCCATCGCGATCGACCCCGCACTCGCGCGCCGGCTTGCCGACCGGCGCTTCGGGATCGGCTGCGATCAGATCCTGCTCGTGGAGCCACCGCGCCTGCCCGGCACCGAGTTTCACTACCGCATCTTCAACGCCGACGGCTCCGAGGTGGAGCAGTGCGGGAACGGCGCGCGCTGTTTCGCCCGCTTCGTGCGCGACCGTGGCCTCACCGCACATGACGAGATCCCGGTCGGAACCGCCGCCGGCCCCATCCGCCTCTATCTGGAGGACGCAGGTCAAGTCCGGGTCGACATGGGCGCGCCGGAATTCCTGCCCGAGCGGATCCCCTTTCTGGCGGATCGGCAAGCGCTCGCCTATGAGCTGGATGTCGCGGGCGAGTCGCTGGTCATCGGCGCGGTCTCGATGGGCAACCCGCACGCCGTCATCCTGGTCGAGGACCTGGACACCGCGCCGGTCGCGCGCCTCGGCCCCTTGGTGGAGTCGCATCCGCGCTTCCCGCAACGGGTCAATGTCGGCTTCATGCAGATCCTCGCCCGCGACCATCTGCGCCTGCGGGTCTACGAGCGCGGCGCCGGCGAGACCTTGGCCTGCGGCACCGGTGCCTGCGCGGCCATGGTGCACGCCAGACAGCGCGATCTGGTGGACTCGCGGGTCCGGGTCAGCCTACCCGGCGGCGATCTTCTGATCGCGTGGAGCGCACCCGGCGAGTCCGTCTGGATGACCGGACCGGCGGTGCAGGTCTTTGAAGGCGAGATCGCGCTATGAGAAGCCTCGGCGGGTCCGGCCGCATCCACGAAATCCAGCAGACCACTGCAGGGAGGTATCGCGCATGACTCCCATCGAACCCGCGCCCGTCGTGACCGAAGACCCGGATCTCGAATCCAGGGTCATCGACTATCTCCTCAGCGATCCGACCTTCTTCGTCCGTAACCCGAAGGTCTTGGCGGCACTCGAGGTCCCGCACGACTCGGGGGCCGCGGTCTCTCTGATCGAGCAACAGGTCCGCCTCTTACGCAAGCAGCTGGAGGCCGAGCGCCACCGCCTCACGCACCTCATCTCGCGTGCCCGCGAGTACGAGGCGCTCTCCGGTCGGCTCCACCATCTGGTCCTGAAGCTCATCGCCGCGCAGGATTCGCAGCAGATCTGTGCCCTGCTCAAGGATGCACTCCTGACCGAATTCTCGGCCGAGGCGATGACGCTCAAGCTCTTCCAGACCGACGAGGAAAGCGGCGCCCGAGCGGATCCGCTGACGCTGGCATTTCGCGACTTCGTCGATCGCCACCATGCCTTGTGCGGTCCGCTCAACACCGAGAAGGCGCAGGTCCTCTTCGGCTCGACGGGCGCCGAGATCCGATCGGCGGCTCTGGTGCCGGTCCGTGCCGACGGCCATGCCGGCGTGCTGGCGATCGGCAGCCACGACGGCGAGCGCTTTCGCCCGGACATGGGCACCGAGCTGCTCGACCGACTCGGCGAGATCCTCGGACAGAAGCTGCGCGTCGTGCCGTTGGGGCATTGCGACGAGACGAACTAAATCGCGTCCGGAGCGATATGCATCCTTGTTGGATTGGACCTGCCTCGGCTGGATCCTTGAGCGTCGGCGCTGACGCGATTTAGGATAGTGAAATCATCGGAATTTTTAACGGAGCGCCCGCCGAAGCTCGGGTCTGCACTCACTCCTCACTCCTCACTCCTCACTCCTACGACATGAGTACATCGGCCGATCTGATCGAATCCTTCCTCGGCCATCTCGCCCATGAGCGGCGGCTGTCCGAGCAGACCCTGATCGCCTACAGCCGCGATCTCGAGCGGCTGAACGCCTGGCTGAGTGAGGCCGGCTCGATCGCCATCGAGAAGCTCGACGAGCAGGCCGTGCGCCAGTATCTCGCTTGGCGGCACCGTCGCGGGGCCTCCGGAAAGACGCTGCAGCGCGAGCTCTCCAGCCTGCGTAGTCTCTATCGCTGGCTGCTGCGCGAGGGGCTCGCCGGATCCAATCCGGCGGTCGGGGTGAGGGCACCGAAGAGTCCGCGCCGTTTGCCGGCGACACTCGACGCCGATCAGCTGTGCAGCCTGCTGGACCATCCGGCCGACGATGATCTACTCACGATCCGCGATCAGGCCATGATCGAGCTGTTCTACTCGTCGGGCCTGCGGCTCGCCGAGCTGGTCTCGGTCAATGTCGGCGATATCGACATGGCCGAAGGCGAGCTCGGCGTGCTGGGCAAGGGATCCAAGACCCGGCGCGTGCCGGTCGGCATCAGGGCCCGTGAAGCCGTCCAACGCTGGATGCTGGTACGCGCCAATCTGGCCTCGGCCGGGGAGCCCGCGCTCTTCGTCAGCAGCCGCGGGACGCGGATCAACCCGCGCACGGTCGAGGTGCGGATCGCCCGATGGGCCCGTTTGCAAGGCGCGACGCGCGACCTGCATCCACATCTGCTGCGTCACAGCTTCGCGACCCATTTGCTGGAGTCATCGGGCGATCTGCGCGCGGTACAGGAGCTGCTCGGCCACTCCGATATCGGCACGACGCAGATCTACACCCATCTCGACTTCCAGCATCTCGCGCAGGTCTACGACCAGGCCCACCCGCGCGCGAGGAAGAAGACACCCCGGTCGGAGTAACACCGCCTCCTCCGGCTTCAGACCGGGGAGGGCCGATCTCACGCCGGATCTCACGCCAGGCGTGATCAACGACCGCCTTCAGGCTTATCGACCGCGCTGACCCACACCATGCTGCTCTCCCCCAAATACCGCTTTCTCTTCGTCCACATCGCCAAAACCGGCGGGACCAGCGTGCGCGCCGCCTTGGAAGGGCTGCGCTGGCGCGATCCCTGGTACTGGTCCATGTTTCTGTGCAGCCGATTGAGCCATCTCAGCGGGCACCGCATCGCCACCAAGCTGCCGCGCCACGCCAAGGCGATCGCCGCGAAGGAGATGCTGCCCAAGGAGATCTTCGACGGGCTGTTCAAGTTCGCTTTCGTGCGCAACCCCTGGGACCTTCAGGTCAGCTCCTTCCACCACATCCGGCGCGAGCGACCCCAGTACCTCGGCGGCCACACCGAGTTCGAGCCCTTCCTGCGCTGGAAGCTCGACCCCGAGCGGCCCTACCAGTATCACGTCGATACCTCGATCGAGCTGCAGAGCGACTATCTGATCGACCTACACGGCGCCGTGATCGTCGACTTCATCGGTCGCTACGAGCGTCTTCACGAGGACTTCGCGATCGCGTGCGAGCGGATCGGGATCCCCGCGCCGGCACTGCCGCACGCGCGCAAGGCGACCGATCGGAGCAAGGACTATCGGGAGTATTACACGGATGCCACAGCCGAGCTGGTCGCGAGACATTTCGCTGCGGATGTCGAGCTGCTCGGCTATCGATTCGAGCGGGACTAGACCGCGTCCGGGGGCTTATGCGCGGCCTCGGGGTTGGATCCGCCTCGGAGAAATGAACGAGATCCTCGCCGACGCGGTCTAGGACGATAAGAGACGATTCAAAAACAACTCTGAAGATGCGTGAACGTCATCCGCCGTAGGTTGGCCAAAGCGCAGCGTGCCCAACGGCTACCTGTGATGCGGGCGCTGGCTCATTAGACCGGCCACCGAAACGCTCAGGAACTCGTGACACCGTTCCGCGGTGTCACGCATGTCCCTTCTTGGCGCTCTGCGCCAGATGACACTATGTCCGGAGTCGCTCAGTCTCTGGGCACCAAATCCCGATAGGCATACCAGGTCGCATGGCCCACCAAGGGAACGGCGATAAAGAGCCCGACATAGAAGGTCAGAAGTCCGATTCCTACGATCCCGACCAGCAGCGCAGCCCAAAGCAGCATGGGCAGCCAATTGAGTGCCACCGCGCGGACGCTGGTGCGCATCGCGGTGAAGCCGTCGATCGGGCGGTCGATGAGCATCGGCACCGAGATGGCGCTGATACAGAAGGCGCAGATGGCGAAGAAGGCGCCGACCAGAATCACCGCGAGTATCAGCCCCATGTGCTCGCCCGAAAGGACGACGACGGGAATAAAGCGTGAGAACGGCGGAAAGGGGTCATTGAACATCATGATGAAGAGAAACACGGATGCCAGGATCCAGAGCTGCATCGTCATCAGGAGGAACCCCATCGCGATCCCCAGCTGACCCTGATTGCGCTTGAATGCCTCCAGTGCCTGACAGTGATCCACCGGCTCCCCGCGCTCCAGGTGCGCGCTCATCTGATAAAGCCCGATCGCCAAGAACGGGGCCAGTAGGAAGAAGCCCGCTGTCAGGAAGGGGATCAAGAAGGTCAAATGCCCAACGACCGTCAGCCAGACGATCAGGCCGCTGAGCAGCACGATCATGGCGCCGTATCTCAGGCTGTAGACAGGTGCCGTTTTGATGTCCCGCCAGCCCTTGGCGAGCCATTGCCAGGGGTGATCCAGGGTAATCTTGTTGACGCGAGGGTCGACGTGGCGCGGCTCGTCCGCGACGGCGGTGTTGTCCATCCTTATTCCTCCGATATTGCTGTGGAAATCGGCGAGGGGGCTGTCTGGATCTACCGTATCGGCCGCCCCGCAGGTCGGCGATCCTTCAGGTCCCGAGCAACACGATCCTGAGCGAAAGCCGAGTGAGGCGCTAAGATTCTACAAGGTTGCCGAAAAAGGCAAGCCGGTTGAGTCCAGCTCGGGTGCGAAGGCCGACGCTCCCTCGGAACCGCCTCGGGCGCATCGCGATAGCCTCGAATCCGATCCGGTCCGAGGCGGACCATCGATGCGCTTTCCGACCCATTTGCACCTCGCACGAAGCGTTGACGAGACCCCGAGCACGCGGGTGGAAAGCTTACGTCATCCAGCGAGTAATTTAAGCGGAAAAAATCGATGGGATATAGAGCGTTACCCGATAAAGCCGCTGGGGCCCGATGGGTGCTGCGCTGCATCAAGACGGCGCTTGGTTTAGACTCGGCCCCCATCCCAAACACGCGATTCGAATCGGAGCACGCACGCGCATGTCCACCGCACCCGCCCCCTACCAACACATCGACGCCGGTATCTATTGCCTCGAGACCGGTCTCTACCGGCACGGCCTCGCCGCCTGCTATCTGGTGCGCTCCGCGGATCGGCTCGCCTTCATCGACACGGGCGCCGCCAACTCGGTTCCGGGTTTGCTCGGCGTGATCGCCGACCTGGGCCTGACCCCGGAGCATGTGGACTACGTGATTCCGACCCACGTCCACCTCGACCACGGCGGCGGTGCCGGCACCTTGATAGCGGCGTGCCCCAACGCCCGCATGGTGATCCATCCCAAGGGCGCGACCCACATGATCGACCCGAGCCGCCTCACTGCCGGTTCCACGGCGGTCTACGGCGAGGACGCCTTCGCGCGCGACTTCGGCGCGCTCACGCCCGTGCCCGAGGAGCGGATCACCATCGCGAACGACGGCGACACCGTCGACCTCGCCGGCCGCACGCTGACCTTCATCGACACCCCCGGACACGCCAATCACCACGGCTGCATCTACGACGAGACCAGCCGCGGCTTCTTCACCGGCGACACCTTCGGCATCTCCTACCGCGAATTCGACACCGCCGCCGGCCCCTGGCTGTTCGCCCCGACCACCCCGGTCGCCTTCGATCCGGACGCCTGGCTCGCCAGCCTCGAGAAGCTCATGGCCTACGCGCCACAGGCCATGTATCTCACCCACTATGGCCGAGTCCAACACCCCGCCGATCTGGTCGACGACCTACGCGCCAGCATCCGCGCCCTCGCCGACATCGCGCTCGCCGAGGAGGACAACACTGGTCCGGACCGCGAGTCCCGCATCAAGAGCGCTGTTCTGGCCTATCTGGTGGCAGGCGCCCGCGCCCACGGTGTCGCGCTCTCGGACGACGCCATCGCCGAGCTTCTCAGCCTGGATACCGAGCTCAATGCGCAGGGGCTGGAGGTCTGGTTGAAGCGGCGGGCGAACGTTCGGTAGATGTGATCCACACCAGGCTAGTGGTCCGCTGTAGAAATCCCGAGACCGTTTGAGCGCCTCGTGCAGCACGGCAGATGTGTCTGGACCGTTCGTTGTCGTTGTCGTTGTCGTTGTCGTTGTCGTATCGATGGTCGATGACGACAACGAAAACAAACAGTCTCGACGAGACCAACGGATTACGCGGCCAACAAACCCTTCAGCTCCACCATGGAGTCGATCACTGCGTCGGGCTTGGCCTCGCGGATGTCCTGGCGGTGGTTGTATCCGTAACTCATGCAGATGATCCCGAAGCCCGCGGCACGCGCGGCCTTCACATCGCTCACCGAGTCCCCGATCATGAGCGCATCGGCGGGCTCGACACCGAAGTGTTGCGCCGCATGCAGCAATGGCATGGGGTCCGGCTTCTTTTTCGGGAGGGTATCACCGCTGACCACCA
>NZ_DATITZ010000223.1:0-11386 GCF_035467215.1 Thiocapsa sp.
GGTTACTTCAGTCTGCCTGGAAACTCGCATCGCTTTCGCTGCTGGCGTCGCGGTGGACACGGTGCCATGAACCTGCAGCAGGCCGTGGTGCAGTCCTGTGACGTCTACTTTTATGACTTGGCCAACCGGATGGGGATCGACCGACTCTCGGGCTTTCTCTCGGACTTCGGCTTCGGTGCCTTGACCGGGATCGATGTCTCCGGCGAGCTCGGCGGGCTCATGCCCACCCGCGAATGGAAACAACGGGTCCGCAAACAGGCCTGGTATCCGGGCGAGACCCTGATCGTGGGCATCGGTCAGGGCTCCTTCCTGGCGACACCGCTGCAACTGGCGGTCGCCACGGCAGCGGTCGCCAATCACGGCAAGGTGATTCGTCCGCAGGTGGCGCGGGCGGCACAGGCTCCCGGTGCGTCCGCGGCCGAGCAGCTGCCGATGGTCTCGCATACCATCGAGCTGGGCGACAAACAGCAATGGGACCAGATCGTCAACGCCATGGCCAAGGTCGTGGAATCCGGCACCGCCCGGCGCATCCGCAGCACCGAGTACCGCATCGCCGGCAAAACCGGGACCTCGCAGGTCTTCAGCCTCGGCCAGAACCAGCGCTACAGTGCAGCAACGCTCCCCAAGCACCTGCATGACCACGCGCTGTTCGTTGCCTTTGCGCCGGTCGAGGATCCGCGTATCGCGATCGCGGTCATCGTGGAGCACGGTGGCGGGGGCGGCGCCACCGCCGCACCCGTCGCGCGCCGCATCATGGATGCCTACCTGGGCGGTGGGACCGTCGTGACCGATGTCGGAGCCGAACGTGGCGACTAGATCGAGCAGCTATTTCCCGGATGACGCCCTGTATCCAGGGCACCGCGGTCTGTGGCAGCGGGTTCACCTGGATGCACCCCTGCTGGTGGCCCTGCTGGCCCTGTGCGGTTTCGGCCTGATGGTGCTCTTCAGCGCGAGCGATCAGGATCCCGCCGCGGTCGAGCGCCAGTTGATTCGGCTGGGGATCGCCTTCGCCCTGATGATCGCGGTCGCACAGATCCCCCCGGCGCGGCTGCGCAGCTGGTCACCGGTGCTCTACGGGGTCGGGGTGGCGATGCTGATTGCGGTGCTTCTGTTCGGAGATATCGGCAAGGGTGCGCAGCGCTGGTTAGATTTCGGCGTCGTTCGCTTTCAGCCCTCGGAGCTTCTGAAGCTCGCGGTGCCCATGATGCTCGCCTGGCTGCTCAGCGCCCGGGCCTTGCCGCCGAAACTCTTGTGGGTAGTCCTCTCGGCGGTACTGACCCTGATCCCGGTCGTGCTGATCGCCAAGCAACCGGATTTGGGAACCTCGCTGTTGGTCGCCAGCGCGGGCGTGATGGTGCTCTTTATGGCCGGCATGGGGTGGGGCATGATCCTCGCGCTGGCGGCCGTCGTCGCCGCAGTGACCCCGCTCGTCTGGATCGGTCTGCACGACTATCAACGCGATCGCGTTCTGACCTTCCTGAATCCGGAGTCCGACCCCCTCGGGTCCGGTTATCACATCATCCAGTCCAAGATTGCGATCGGCTCGGGCGGGATCGACGGCAAGGGCTGGTTGAACGGCACCCAGTCGCACCTGGAGTTCCTGCCCGAGCGCAATACCGACTTCATCTTCGCGGTCATCGGCGAGGAATTCGGGTTTACCGGGATCCTGGCCCTGCTCGCACTTTATCTCTTCATCATCCTGCGCGGTCTGGTCATCGCCGCCCGGGCGCAGGATCGCTTCGGGCGTCTCTTGGCCGGCGCTCTGACCCTGGTGTTTTTCGTCTATGTCTTCGTCAACACCGGGATGGTCACCGGCTTGTTGCCGGTCGTCGGTGTTCCGCTGCCCTTGATCAGCTACGGAGGCACCTCGATGGTGACCTTGATGGCCGGATTCGGCATCATCATGGGGGTACATACCCATCGTATACGCTCGCGCGGGTGACGCGTCCGGACCAACGTCATCACCACTCAACGAGGTGCCTTCCATGCCCTTCGCTCGTCGATGTTTCTTCGCAGGATGTGCGGCGCTCGTCGCGTCGCACCTGCACGCCGAGCCGGCCAGCTATGGGGCCGAGGCCGATGTGTTCGCGCGCGCGATGGTCGAGCGGCACGGATTCGATTCGGCCGAGCTCCACGGCGTGCTGGCCGATGCCCGTTACACCCAGGCCATCGTCGATGCCATGGATCGTCCTTACGAGGCCAAGCCTTGGCGCGACTATCGGGCGCTGTTCGTCACGCCCGAGCGGATTGCCGGTGGTGTGGCCTTCCGGCACGACAACGCCGAACTGCTCGCGCGTGCGGAGGCCGACTACGGCGTCGCTCCGCAGATCATCGTCGCCATCATCGGGGTCGAGACGAACTACGGGGCCAATGTGGGCAAGCATCGGGTGATCGATGCGCTGACCACACTCGGTTTCGCCTATCCGCGGCGGGCCGACTTCTTCCGTCGCGAGCTGGAGGCGTTCCTCTTGCTCAGTCGCGAAGAGCGGCTGGATCCGCTCCGGGCCGTCGGTTCCTACGCAGGAGCAATGGGCAAGCCGCAGTTCATCTCATCAAGCTATCGCAATTATGCGATCGACCTCGACGGGGATGGTCGGCGCGACCTGTGGGGCAGCAACGCGGACGTCATCGGGAGCGTCGCCAACTATTTCAAACAGCACGGTTGGCGCCCGGGCGAGCCCGTCGCCTTTGCCGCGACGCTGCGCGCCGGCGTCCCGGCCGGGATCACGTTGGTCGAGAAGACCCCCGCCCCGCCCGACACGACCGCGGGCGACCTACGGGCAGCAGGGGTCGCGTGGGAGGAGATCCAGCCTGCCGAAGTCCCGGCGAGCCTAATCCGGATCGACGGGGACGAAGACGAATACTGGGTCGGGTTGGACAACTTCTACGCCATCACCCGTTACAACCACAGCAACCTCTACGCGATGGCGGTCCATCAGCTCAGTGAAGCGATCCGCGCAGGCTTCGAGGCGGAATCACGCGGTACGGGAGACCCAGGCGCTGCGGACGCTCGTGAGTCAGCCGAGAATCAATGAAAGATACCGGTGTCACCCGAGTTTCTGTCCGTGGTCGCGTGACCTGACCGAGCGAGCGGATCAATTCGCACCGACGGGTGTTTCAGCGCCCGGATTCGGCTTGCTCCATCGGCAGCCGCACCCGGACAGAGAGCCCGCCTTTGCTTGCACGCGCGAAGTCGAGGCCCCCGCCATAGGCATCGACGACATCCCGGGCGATCGCAAGGCCGAGGCCGTTGCCTTCTCTGCGCTCGTCGAGACGTAAGCCCCGCTCGCCCAACCGCGGCGTCTGCTCTGCCGGGACGCCGGGTCCATCGTCCTCGATCGAGATCTCGATTCGATCGCCGGCGGTCACCCGGATGTCCACCTCGGTCCGGGCCCATTTGGCGGCGTTTTCCAGCAGATTCCCCAGCAGCTCCAGCAGATCGTCTTGGATGACCGCGGCACTGGCCTGCGCGGGTGCGACGAGTTGCCAGTCGAGCCGCGCGCCCTCCGGGGTGCGTTGCAGCGTGCGCAGCAGTCGGTGAATGGTCTCCACCACGTCGGCCCGGGATGGCTGGACACCCGCGCCGGAGCGCAGCCGGGCGCGCACCAGCTCGCGCTCGACCCGCCGCCGCATCGCCATCGCCAAGTGCTCCAGATCGTCGGCCAGCGGCGCGTTGCCCTGCTCGCGCAAGCGCTGCGCATCGGCCACCAGCGCGCCCAGGGGGGTTTTGAGTCCGTGAGCGAGGTCCGCGGTCCAGGCGCGCGCGCGCTCGATCGCCTGCTCGCGGGCCTCGAGCAGTGCGTTGACCTCGCCGACCAGAGGCATGACCTCGTCCGGATAGGCCCGCGCGAGCCGCCGCGTCCGGCCCGTGCGAATCTCGCCGAGACCGCGTCGAACCAGGTCGAGCGGCGCGAGTCCGGTCTGGATCTGAACGAAGGTCGCCAGCGCCAGGACCAGCCCGATGAGCGCGAGATAGGGCAGCATGTCGGCCGCGAAGGCATCCCGCGCCGCGATCAGCTCTGCGCGTTCGACCCCGACCATGAGACGCAAGGGCGTGAGCCCGCCGGCCGCCTGCAGACGAATCCGACGCTCGCGCACCAACAAGGGTCGCGCGTCCGGACCCATGACCTCATGGGCGTGGACGGTTCCCGGATCCAGATCGTCGTCGCTCAGCTCCACCAGATGATCCCAGAGCGAGCGCGAGCGCAGCAGCCCGGGCCGAGCCGGGCCGTCGATCTGCCAATAGAGCCCGCTCAGTGGCTGATCGAACCGCGGGTCGGCCGGCTCGCGCGTGAGCTCGACCTCGCCCTGCGGCGTGATGGTCACCGCCGCGACGAGTTGGTTGAGCTGCGCCCGCAGCTCCTCGCCGATGCGCCGCTCGACATGGCGCTCGAACAGGGTCAAGAGACCGAGCCCGGCGAACGCCAGTGCCATCGTGATGGAGAATGCAGCCCCGATCCAGAGACGGGCGCGCAGCGAGCGGCGCGTCATTTTAAACCGCGTCCCGCGCGACACATTGGGTTCGACTGAAGGCCATGCACCGCAGCGACCAAGCCTCTTGGAGATGACGCGGTTTAAGTCTTTTCAGATCTTCACTTGAACCGCGTCGCGCCGACCGCGCGCCGGACCTCAAGCGATCGCGCTCACTCCAACACATGCTTGGACTCCGGACGCGGTTCAATACGCCTCCTCGATCAGATACCCGAACCCCCGCCGCGTCTGGATCAGCTCGACCCCGAGCTTGCGGCGCACCCGCCCGACCAGGACCTCGACGGCGTTGGACTCGCGCTCGAAGTCCTGCGCATAGAGCTGCTCGGTGAGCTCGAGCTGGGAGACGACCCGCCCGGCGTGCTGCATCAGATAACTGACGAGACGGTATTCCTGCGGGGAGAGATGGATCGGGACACCCTCGACCGTCACGGCCATCCGCCGGGTGTCCAAAACGACCGGTCCGTTGACGAGCACCGCGCTGGCCTGCCCCGCGGAGCGGCGCACCAGGGCACGCAGACGCGCCAGCAGCTCCTCCATCCGGAAAGGCTTGGGCAGATAGTCGTCGGCCCCAGCGTCGATGCCCTCGACCCGCTCGTTCCAATCACCCCGCGCGGTCAGGATGAGCACCGGAAAGCGCTGCCCGTTCGCCCGCCATTTGCGCAGGATCGAGAGCCCGTCCATGCTCGGCAACCCGAGATCCAGGATCGCCGCTGCATAGCTCTCGGTATCGCCCTTGAACCAGGCGATTTCGCCGTCGGTCTCGTGATCGACCACGAAGCCCGCACCCGCCAGCGCGGCGACCAAGCCCTCCGCGAGCCGCACGTCGTCCTCGACCAAAAGCAGGCGCATCAGTCGTCCTCGACCGCAAGGATCTCGGCCGTCGCGGCGTCGACCAGCACCTCCATCATCCGCCCGTCCTGCGCAATCAGCTTGATCTCGTAGACCCAGACGCGCTTGCCGAGCCACTTCTCGCGCTCGAGCTCGACCTCGATGACCTCCCCCGGCACCTCGGCCGCGACCCGTCGCAGGATCTCGGCGATCGGTCGGACCTCGCCCTGCTGC
The DNA here is from genome assembly GCF_035467215.1 of Thiocapsa sp. Lineage (GTDB taxonomy): Bacteria > Pseudomonadota > Gammaproteobacteria > Chromatiales > Chromatiaceae > Thiocapsa. The sequence goes on from NZ_DATITZ010000223.1 coordinate 5,554, forward strand.
AGGGCGTGTCGTGCTCGGTCGTGATCATGGCGTGCCTCGCCCTTGGCTTCATGGACCGCGGAGTCCGCGAGCGACATGGCCGGGGCCAGCGCGAACGCCACGAGGGCGGCCAAGAGTCGACGACGCAAGAACGGCTGGGTGTGCATGGAGCCCATTATGGACCGAACCAAGCTGACCGTTTGCTGACAAGGGCGCACAGGGTTTCGTCAGGCACTCCCCCGTAATCTGCACCCAAGCCGCGATCGATCGCGGCCGAGCCATCCTCAACGCAGAGATCAGGAGTGCAAGCAGATGACTACCGAGACCATGATCGCGCCGGCGATCACCCGACACGAAAGCCCGGAACGCATCCGCGTCTGGGATCCTCTCGTCCGAATCTTCCACTGGGCCCTGGTCGGCGGTTTCGCCACCGCCTTCATCGTCGAGGACGACCTCCTCGGCGTGCATGTCTGGGCCGGCTATCTGGTGCTGAGCCTGATTGCCGTGCGTCTGGTCTGGGGCCTGATCGGCACCCGCCACGCCCGTTTCAGCGATTTCGTGCGCAAGCCGAGCGATGTTCTGGCCTATGTCCGGGATGCTCTGCGGCTGCGTGCCCCTCGCTATCTCGGCCACAACCCGGCCGGCGGCGCCATGGTGATCGCCCTAATGATCGCGGTCGTGCTGACCGGATTGAGCGGTCTGGCCGTCTACGGCGCGGAAGAGTTCTCGGGTCCGCTGGCACCGATGATGAGCAGCCTTCCGGGATCCTGGGGCCATTTCTTCGAGGAGGCGCACGAGGTCATGGCCAATCTCACGCTCGCACTGATCGTCGCCCATATGGCCGGCGTCATCTTCTCCAGCCTGTCCCATCGGGAAAACCTGATCGGCGGCATGATCACCGGATTGAAGCGGAAGGACATCCAATGAAACGCGACATGAAAACAACTCTGGCCATTCTGATCGGCGTGTCCGGCGCCATGGCTATCCCGACCGTCTCCCTCGCCGCCGACGCGGCGGCAGGCGCCGCGGGTTGGACAAAGGAATACCCGCAAACCGACGGCTCGCCGCCGCGCAGCTGCGTCACCTGCCACGGCCGTGACCTCAGCCAGCCCGGCCGACACGCGGTCACCAACAAGGTCATCGAGCCCATGGCGCCATCGGTGAATCCGCAGCGCCTGACGGATCAGGCCAAGGTCGAGAAATGGTTGCTGCGAAATTGTCGTTGGACCCTCGGACGCGAATGCACAAGCGACGAGAAGGTCGACTTCATCGCCTACATCCAAAGCCAGTAATCAGGAGCCGACTCCAATGCCTAAATCGACCCGAACCATCGCGATCATCGCAGCCGGACTCCTCTCGCTGGGCGCCGTCGGCTTAGCCGTCGGCGACTCCGACGACGACGATCACGAGAAACAAGAGAACGGCGGCAGTTGGCTGAAATCCCGCCCCGATGTCGCCCCGGTCATGAATGCGGCCTACGGCGAAGAATGCGGCTCCTGCCATCTGGCCTATCAACCCGGTCTGCTGCCGGCCCTGGACTGGGCAAGGATCATGGGTCCCGATGCCTTGGCGAACCATTACGGCGACGATGCCTCTTTACCCGACGCACTGCGTGGCGAGATCGCGAGCTACCTTGTGGCCAATTCAGCGGACCAGGGCACCCATTCGCGCTCGCGCGCCTTTTCATTCGTGGGCGACGCCGCTGCTGACGCCACACTCCCGCGGATCACCCAGACCCGCTATTTCGTCAACAAACACGACGAGATCCCGAAAAAATGGGTGGCCGGAAACCAGGAGGTCGGCAGCTTCAGCCAATGCAACAGCTGTCATCGCGGCGCAAACGAGGGGATTTACGACGAAGAGCAAGTCTCCATCCCCGGTCACGGACGCTGGGAGGACTGAGGCTTCCCTCGGGATCCGCCGTCGGGATTGTGTTGCGGTCCGGTCGGCGGTACAAGGTGGAGAGCAACCCGTACGCAAGATACGGGAAGGCGCTTCAACAGCGCAGCTCTGATCCGAGCCACAACAAGAACGACGACCACCACCGGAGGAACCCTGAGATGACTGCGAACCCGAAAAAACGGACGACAGCTCTGTCGGCCATGCTCGTCGCCACCTGTGCGTTTTCCGCTCCCGCGCTCGCTGCCCGAGCACTCGAGACGGTGACGGCAATCGCCTTCGACACGGCGCCGACCCTGGACGGCGCCGCCGACGATGCGGTTTGGGCCGCAGCCGCGCCGGCGAAGCTCCATTTCAAGAAGGGCGCGAACTTCGGCGAAAAGGGCAGCACCGACGGTAGCATTCGCGCGGCACGCGTCGGCGACGAGCTCTTTTTGCTGCTGCAGTACGAGGACCCGACCCATTCCGAGCAGCGCTCGCCCTACGTCAAGCAGGCCGACGGCTCCTGGAAGAAGCTCAAGGATCCCGAAGACGTCGGCGGCGACAACAACACCTTCTACGAAGATAAGGCGGCCCTGATCTGGCCGATCGACAACTCCATCCCGGACTTCGAGGCCGATGGCTGCTTCGCGGCCTGTCACGACGACGAGCCGCCCAAGCCATACGGCAATAAGTACACCGAGAACGAAGGCGAGCGCGGTGATATGTGGCACATCAAGACCGTGCGCACCGGGCCGGTCGGACAGGTCGACGACCAGTGGCTGGACCACACCCGCTTCGACCCGGAGACCGCGAAGAACGCCGGGCGAAAAACCGATGCCAAGACGGGCGGCGGCTATACCGACATCGCATTGGTCGAGGGAATCCCCGAGTTCATGGCCGGCGACGGCAGGGCCGCCAACAAGGGCGGGACCTATTGGGTCATGGCTGACGACAAGGTCCCTTTCGACGATAGTCGATTCGAGCCCGGCGACGAGGTTGCGTCCATCATGATCGCCCCCTTCGAAGGTGACCGCGGCGACATCGCCTTGGGCTTGTCCTGGAACGACGGGGTCTGGACCATGGAGATGCGGCGGAAACTGGTCACGGGCAGCGAGACCGACGTGCAATTCGCGGATCTGACTGCGGCCTATCCTTTCGCGGTCTCGGTGTTCGACAATGCCCAGGTCAGGCATGCCTTCATGCAGAAGCCGGTCGCGCTGGTGTTCGAGCAGTAGGGCGCGGAGGCGCCGGCTCTCTCGAGAGAGCCTCCTGCTGCCAGCCTCCAGCTTCAAGCCGCAGTTGACCGGCTGGGATGTATTACCCAGGCGGGGGGCAATAACCCCGCCCGGATCCAACGCCGAACATCGAACGCCGAAGGCTGAAAGCTTGCAGCTGGAAGCTGGAGGCTTTCGGCACACTAAACGGAGCACAGCAGTGAGCCCGAGCACGCCCGAGTCCGCCGTATCAGCCAAATTCGCCGGCTCGAACGACAGACTGCTGCGTCTGGCCACCTACGCCTCGGTCGCCACGGCCTGTCTGCTGATCTTGGCCAAGCTCGGAGCCTGGTTGGTCACGGGATCGGTCAGCGTGCTGGCCTCGTTGGTCGATTCGGCAATGGACGCCGGGGCTTCGCTGGTGAATCTGCTGGCGGTGCATTGGTCATTGATGCCACCGGATGACGAGCACCGTTTCGGTCACGGGAAGGCCGAAGCACTGGCCGCGCTCGGCCAGGCGACCTTGATTGCCGCCTCGGCCGTGTTTCTCGGGCTACAGGCGGTCGACCGTCTGCTGCATCCGCAACCCGTCGAGGAACCCGGAGTCGGCCTGCTCGTGATCGGTTTCGCGATCCTGGTCACCTTGGCGTTGCTGGCGTTCCAACGTCACGTCATTCGCCGCACCGGGTCGGCGGCGATCCGGGCGGACGCCCTGCACTACGCGACGGACCTGGCCACCAATGCCGCGACCGTCGTGGCCTTGCTGCTCGCCGCCGCCGGCTGGTCCGGATTCGATCCGCTGTTCGGCCTGGCCATCGGGGTCTACATCCTCTACAGCGCCTTGCGGATCGGCTTCGATGCCGTCCAACTTCTGATGGACCGCGAGCTCCCCGACGAGGCGCGCCGCCAGATCTTGGACCTTGCGGCTTCGGTTCCCGGCGTGCTGGGCGTGCATGGCTTGCGAACACGCCGATCCGGACAATCCCTGATCATCCAACTGCACCTCGCGCTCGACGACACCATGCCGCTGCTCGCCGCCCATCAGATCGCCCTCGATGTCGAGGCGCGCATTCGCGACATGCATCCGGACTCGGACATCACCATCCATCAGGATCCGGTCAGCCTAGGCGAAGAGAGCCTGCCTGTTTAACGACGTCGGTCTGTTCGGCCCCTTCCTGTCGTTGGATCGTCGGGACGAGCGAGCCGGGTCATCTCCCGAGCAACTCATTCAGCAGCGCGACGGACCGCTGCGGGATATCGAGTACACGCTAAGCCATACCACCCACTCTTTCCTGCCTCCGATCAGTAAAACCTCAAATCCCGGCAACCGGGGAAAGAACTTGGATAGGCTCATCCGCAACTCGATCAAGCAGACGAGACGAGCGGAGGCACACCCAATGAGCACAATAAAATTAAGGTCTTGCAGTCGTCGACTCCCGAACCCGGCGACGCTGCAGGTCGCGGACAAGACATCGACCCGGACACCGAGCGGTGTTCCGCTCGGCGCCGGGATCGGCTTACTCATCGTGATGCTGGCGGGACTCTCGGTCGCGCCCCGGGCCGACACCGCGACCGAACAAACCGCCGAGGACGGCGGCGTCGTCCTACCCGAGCTGGAGGTGACCGCGGATCGCCCTGCCGGTCTCCCGCCCGCGACCTTCGTGGCACCCATCGTGGAGGTCGCACCCGGCCTTCCGGCGGACGGCGGCGATCTCCTGCGCTCGGTCCCCGGCGTGAGCGGCTCGCGGATGGGCGGTTTCGGCATCGACCCCATCATCCGCGGCCAGACCGCCGGCCAGCTCAATATCCTGATCGACGGCGCCTACGCCTTCGGCGCCTGCCCCAACCGCATGGACCCGCCGACGGCCTATGTGGATCTGGACAACTACGACTCGGTCACGGTCATCAAGGGCTCGCAGACGGTCCGATACGGCGGCGGCGGAACCGGCGGCACCGTCCTGTTCGAGCGCGACACCCCCCGTTTCGATCCCGGCGAGGTCTTCCGCGCACGCTTCACCGGCGGCATCACCGACAACTCGCACACAGGTAACCTGGGCGCGGACGTGACGGTCGGCATCCCCGAGGGCTTTGCCCGCGCCACCGGCCAGTATCAGACGGCGGACAATTACGACGACGGCAACGGCAATCCGGTGCGTAGCGCCTACAACAACGAGGGCGCCGGTCTGTCGCTCGGCCTCACCCCGAACGACGACACCCGTGCCGTGCTGAGCTACGACTATACCCACGACTGGGATGTCCTCTACGCGGGCGCCGGCATGGACGGGATCTACAGCGACAGCGACCAGTGGCGTCTGCAGCTAGGTCAGGACACCCCGCTCGGCCCCTTCGCCGCGGTGAAGGCGGAGCTCTACAGCGTCTCGGTCGATCATCTGATGGACAACTACAGCCTCCGGCCACTGACCGGAATGTTCAAGATGCGCGCCCCGAGCACCGCCGATACCGCGGGCGGGCGTCTGACCGCCGATCTGGAAGCGATGGGCATGAATTGGACACTCGGGACCGATTATCTCCAGGTCGATCGCGATGCCACCCGCTTCTGGAACTACCGCTCCGCGGCGGTCGATGTCCCCAACTCGTATCTCTGGCCGGACGTGGTGAATTCAGACCTCGGCCTTTTCGTCGAGATCGAGCGCCCCTTGACCGAGCAATCCCGACTCACCGCCGGGCTGCGCTACGACCGCACCGAGGCCAGCGTCTCGCAGTCTCGTGCCGCGCTTGTGCCCGTCGGACCCGCCTGG
>NZ_DATITZ010000224.1:0-1860 GCF_035467215.1 Thiocapsa sp.
CGTCGTCCATCAGGTCTTCGAAGCCGTAGCGTCCCGGCGGGATCTTGCCGAGCGCAGAGCGTGCGAGGCGTTCTGCATAGTCGTCGAGCGCCCGGATCGCCGACACGTAGGCCGCGACGCCGAGACCCTCGATCAGACCGCCCAGTCGGGTCAGCCCGGCCCGATTGGCCCCGATCTGGGCGAAGAAATCGCCGCGCGCGTCGTCCGGGTTGCGCGTCGCACCGAGGATCCGCGCGAGCAGCGGCTGGTCGATCTCATCCTGCGCGACCAACCGGCAGGGCGGGATGATCAGCCCTTCCTCGTCGAGCATGCGCGAGACCGGCATCGACCCCGGCACGCTCGCCCCGATGTCGGCATGATGTGCGCGGTTGGCGACGAAGGCGACCAGCCGGCCCTCTGCGAAGAGCGGGGCCACCAGCGTCACATCCGGCAGATGGGTGCCGCCGAGGAAGGGATCGTTGAGGACCACCATGTCGCCGTCCGCCCAGTCGAGCGCACCGACGATATCTCCCATCGCGTAGGCCATGCTCCCGAGGTGGACCGGAATATGAGCGGCCTGTGCGCAGAGGTTCCCGTCCCGATCGAAGACCGCGCACGAGAAATCGAGGCGATCGCGGATGTTGGTGGAGAAGGCCGCTTGGCGCAGAACCACGCCCATCTCCTCGCAGACGGACTCGAGCCGGCTGGCGAAAAGTCCCAATTCGACGGCATTCATGGTCTCGGGGCCTCCGGGGTCGCGTGCTCTGCGATGCGTGGGGGACCGCGCCGCACCCCGAAAGTTTCGCATCTCGCGCTCGGGCAGCGCATCCGCGGGTTGAGATACCCGAACGCGGGCCAACATTGCGGGTGACTGTCGACCACTGCAGATTCCAACCTTCGAGGAGGCTTGACCATGGCCCATCAACTCCCGGCGTTACCCTACGAAAAGAATGCGCTCGAGCCCGTGATCTCCGCCGAGACCATCGACTACCACTACGGCAAGCATCACCAGACCTACGTCAACAACCTCAACAACCTAATCCCGGGCACCGAGTACGAGAACATGAGTCTCGAAGAGATCATCATGAAATCCTCGGGCGGATTGTTCAACAACGCAGCCCAGGTCTGGAACCACACCTTCTACTGGAACTGTCTCAGCCCGAACGGCGGCGGCGCCCCGACCGGCGCACTTTCCGACGCGATCAGCGCCAAGTTCGGCTCGTTCGATGAATTCAAGAAGCAATTCTCCCAAGCTGCCGCCACCAACTTCGGCTCCGGCTGGACCTGGCTGGTCAAGAATTCCGACGGCTCCATCGAGATCTTCAACACCTCCAACGCCGGGACCCCCATGACCGAGGGCAAGACCGCGCTGATGACTGTCGACGTTTGGGAGCATGCCTACTACGTCGACTATCGCAACGCACGCCCGAAGTATCTCGAAGCGATCTGGGACAAGATCAATTGGGAGTTTGTGGCGGCGAATTACGGCGCTTAATACGCGCTATTTCTTCATAATTAAGTCCCGAACTTCGGCGACCCCATGAAGACGTAAAGATCCGAAATGGCCCAGCGCAACGCTGGGCCATCGTGCGTTTTGAACGGTTTTTGAACAGGCGTGCGGAATCGCCCCCGTCTTCGCAAGCGCGTGAATCACTCCTGCTCGAACCCCTGACTCGTGAACTTCAGTGTCCGGCAATTCTCGGTCACCGTGCGCACGACCTGATCCGGGGCGCCATCGGGCATCTCGGCCTCGATCTCGATGGTTACCGTCACCTTGGCATGAACGAGACCATCCAGATGCGCGATGACCTCTTCGGCGATGCGGCCGGCGTCGCGCCCGACGCGGATCGCATCGAGAAGCACGGTGCCGTGGAAACGCTT
>NZ_DATITZ010000225.1:0-49618 GCF_035467215.1 Thiocapsa sp.
GGATGGTGGTTGCCGTCGACGCGGGGGATCTCGACCAAGCACTCGCGCTGCTGCGCGCCGGCGGCGAGAATGCCCGGGTGATCGGACAGGTCGAGGCGGGACAAGGACCCTCGTCGGTACGTTATGTCGGCGAGGCCGCGCATGCCTGATGGCGGACGTCTGCGCGTCGTCGCCCTGATCTCGGGCAGCGGCAGCAACCTGCAGGCCCTGATGGACGAAGCGGCAAACGGCGAGGCCTTCGAGATCGTCGCCGTCATCAGCAACCGCGCGGATGCCTTCGGCCTGGAACGGGCCCGGCGCGCCGGCATCCCGGCGCAGGTGCTGGACCATCGTGACTACACGGGGCGCGAGCCCTACGAAGCCGAGCTGCGCGCCCTGATCGATCGCTATGCGCCCGGCTTGGTGATCCTGGCCGGCTTCATGCGCATCCTCACGCCGGCTTTCGTCGAGCACTATGCCGGGCGGATGCTCAACATCCATCCCTCGCTCTTACCCAAATTCAGGGGACTGCAAACCCATCAGCGCGCTCTTGATGCCGATGAGCGCGAGCATGGCGCCAGCGTCCACTTCGTCACACCGGAGCTCGACGGCGGACCTGTCGTCATTCAGGCTCGACTTGCAATCCATCCGGGCGAGGATGCCGCGACATTGGCGCAACGGGTGCTCGCGCTGGAGCACATCATCTATCCGCAGGCCGTCGGCTGGTTCGCGCAAGGGCGCCTGCGATTGGGGGAAGATAGACGACCCTGGCTGGACGACGCGCCGCTGATGTCGCCGATCGTGATCAATGCCGCGGTCGGTTGAGGGGATTTCCAGGCATAAGCATCCCGACTGCACGTGGCCCGTAGACGACTTTAGTCGTCCAGACCGGGTCGTCGCTCCTTCTAAACCGCGCCGACTCCAACGGTCGTCAAGTCTGCGGGGGCCGGTCCCATCCAAAAACATCGCATATCGGGCTGGGCGCGGTTTAATGCTCACACTTGTCGAGCTTCTCGCGAGCGCCCGGGATCACCGACAGGAGAAAGGTCGACACAAGCACGACCGGCGCAAGGATGATGAGCACGAGCGCGAAGAACAAGACGATCTGCTGCAGGTAGGCCAGGTCGGGCAGGACATAGCGCACGGCCATGAAGAGCAACAGGGCCGCGACGAAGAAGATCGCCGAAACGACCACCCCGTCGCGCATGGTCCTGCAGCCGAGGATCAGCAACCGATGAACCATTCGTCATCTCCTCCCCGTTGTCGTGCGCCCGTTGTCGCGCGCACTATTTTCGTCGCGGCGTGGACTCGGCGCTTGAGCTGTCGCTCCCCGAGCCCGTTGCGCCCGACGACGTGCTCGTCGCGTTCGTCAGCATCTTCTGGAACATGTCCCAAGAGGCCATGGTCCCGGTCACGTAGGGCTGGAAGAGTTTGATCGGGTCGTAACCCTCGGTGCCGGCGACCATGCGCTCGCGGATGTCGTCCATCAACTGGCGCTGAAAGGCTTCGACGTCCGGCAAGCCCAACAGCTTGCGCATCTCTTCCGGCGTCATCTCGACATCGAAACTCATCTTCATGCTTCTCTCCTCGGGAGCGCGGCGCGGCACGTTGCCCCGCCTGCCCGATAACTCTGGACGATGACGAGGGTCTAATCAAGCCGCCTCACAGCGACCCCCGAGCCCGAGATGTGTCCGGCTCGCGCTAGTGACGACTCGCGCGCGGGACCGAGTCGGTCGGCGCGGGATCCTCCACGGCCATGGTGCGACGCACACGACGCCCGACCAAGAGACAGGCGCGCTCGAATGCCTGACTGGCCTCGCGTGCGTTCCACTCCCACTCCGACGGATGCGCGGTCACCGGGAACTGCCAGTGTCCGGTGGTCAGCACGGTGCCGATGCGCACCTCGAGCGTCCAGTCGTGCCAGACGGTGCCGGGCTGATCGTCCTCGACGAACTCCTGCTCGGCGAGTCGGATATAGTTGCCGGCGCGATCCTCCATCGACACCAGGTCGGAGAGCACCAGGGAGTCGTCGATACAACTGGCCCAGCCGGTGTGGACCGCGCTGGCCGTCCCCATTAAAGAGTGGATGAGGAGCGACGGTGTCAAGGTCAGCGACAAGGGGGTTTCCCAATCCGGCTCGGCGACGTCGCTCGGGCTCTCGGGGTCGGTCTGGATGGCCATTGCAGATCCTTCATGGTCGACTTGTTCCCGGCTGATGCAGGGCGTCTAATGGGGTTCAGTCTATAGTTCAGGTCCGCCGCAGGGCAATCCTCGTTCGGTTTCCAGGCCGCGGCTCTCGGTCGGGCCAGGCGAATTTCCAAGGTTTCATCATGTCCGTTCTGCTCGATCTCAGTATCTTCCCGGTCGACCGAGGCGCCGGTGTCAGCGGCTTCGTCGCCCCCGTCATCGCCATGATCCGCGACAGCGGACACGACTACCGGCTCTCGCCGATGGGCACCGTCGTGGAGACGGACACCCTGCCGGAGGCGCTCGCGCTGATCGAGCGGGCCCATGAGATCCTCGATGCCTTGGGCTGCGAGCGCGTCTATGCGACGGCTAAGCTCGACATCCGGAAGGGTCAGGGCGGGCGGATGGAGGGGAAGGTCGAGTCGGTGCGCAAGCAGATCGGCCAGGTCGCCTCCTGAACCGCGTCTTCCGGGCGCGATACGCCGTTAAATACTTGAACCGCGTCGACGCCGACACCGCAGAGGGATGCCGAACCGGCCGCCCACTCGAAACGACGCATACTGCACAGGACGCGGTTTAACAGGAGACGCCCCAATCATGAAGGTTGCGATCTTTTCCGATGTTCAAGCCAACCTGCCGGCGATGGAGGTCGCGGTAGAGCGGATCCTCGACTGGGGTCCGGATCTGGTCGTGATGGACGGGGACCTGGTCAATCGCGGGCCGAGCAGCCTTGCCTGTGTGGAGCTGTTTGATGAGTTGCGCCGGACACGCGGATGGTTGCCGGTGAAGGGCAATCACGAGGCTTGGATCCTGCGCTGCGCTCAGGAGCCTCCCCGCACCGAGCTGGAGGGACAGATGCGGCGTTTTGCTGACTGGACCTACGAGCAGCTTCGCGAGCGCATCGTGGCGCTCGAAGGCTGGCCGGACCATCTGTGTTTCCACGGCGAGAGCGATGCCAGCTGGGTGCACGTCACCCACGGGACCATGGCCGGGAATCGCTTCGGGATCTCGGCCGGCGTTTCGGACGAGGAGATCCGCGGCAACCTCCCGTTGGATGTCGCCCTCTTCGTGACGGCGCACACCCATCGACCCTTGCACCGCGAGCTGGACGGTACGCCCATCCTGAACGTCGGCTCGGTCGGCTCGCCGTTCGACGGCGACACGCGCGGAAGCTATGCCTTGCTCGAAGAGCGTCGGGGGCGTTGGACCTGGGAGATCGTGCGGTTCGATTACGACCGTGCTCGCGCGGAGCGGGATTTTCGCGATTCGGGCTTTATCGAAGAGGGTGGACCCTTGGCGCGCATCCTCTTCGAGGAGTGGCGTCAGGCACGTCTGTTGATGCCCTATTGGAGGCGAGGATTCGAGCCGGCCGTTCTCGCGGGAGAACGCGACCTCGGCGAAGCAGTCGAGGAGTTCTTGCGGGATTCAGGTCAAGGCTGAGCGGGTCGGGCGCCGGTGCGCCGAGGCGCACCGGGGTTGGAGGTATGGCATAACGGTCACTGCTTCGCCTGCTCGCTCAGGATGAAGACGGTGACCCCGGATCCGAGCAGCCCCAAGAACACCATCGGGATCCAGGTGTCGGTCAGGAGTGCTTCGGCTCCGTAGGTCGCGCCGGCCAAGATCAAGAAGAAGGTTGCGGTGATCAGACTTAAGATAAGAGGCATCATGTTTGTTTCCTTTTAGCTACAACGTTGGCTCTAATATTAGTCTTTGCTTAAATACTTGCAAGCCTCGCCGAGCTGTCTAGAACGCCTGAAACCGACCTGCGCAGCCCATGTAACGGATTGAAACTAGAAGAGACGTCAGGCGCGATAAGGGCGTGCAGGAGAATCCGACGCTGCGGATCGGACACACGCCTCGATCGATGACAAATTGCAACAAGATGTAACAGAGCCACAGTGAGCCCTTGGAGTACCGGATGAGCGACTCGGACCGTCTTTACCGCTTCACCTTCGAGAACATCGGGATTCGCGGCAACCTGGTCCACCTGGATGCGACCTGGCGTGCCGTCCTGGGAGCACACCCCTACCCGGAAGCGGTTCGCGATCCGCTCGGCGAATCACTGGCCGCCGTTACCTTGCTTGCCTCGACGATCAAATTCGAAGGCTCGCTGATCCTGCAGGCGCAAGGGAAAGGCCCCATCCGCACCCTGGTTGCTCAGGCGACTCACGAACACAAGGTCCGCGGGCTTGCCCGCTGGGAAGGCGAGGTGCCCGCCGAGGGGACACTCGCGGCGCGGTTCGGGCAGGGCCATCTGGCCTTGACGATCGAGCGACGCGGCGCCGAGCCCTATCAGGGGATCGTGCCGCTGGAAGGGGCGGATCTCTCCGCGGCGATCGAGCGTTATTTCGTCGACTCCGAGCAACTCCCGACGCGACTCTGGCTCACGGCCGGAGAGCACCGTGCCGCCGGACTGCTGCTCCAGCGTCTCCCCGGCGAGGGTTTGAGCGATGAGGATTGGGCGCGGATCGGCATCCTCGCCGGCACGCTCACGCGCGAGGAGCTGACCGGCCAGTCCGCCGGCGATCTCCTCTATCGGCTCTTCAACGAGGAATCGATCCGGCTCTTCGAGCCCGAGCCGATCGCCTTTCGTTGCGGCTGCTCGCGCTCCCGCATCGAGGAGACGCTCAAGCTCCTCGGTCCGGCCGAGGTGGACGACATCCTCGCCGAAGAGGGCGCTGTCAGCGTCACCTGCGAGTTCTGCAACCGCAACTATGCCTTCGACGCGGTGGATGCCAAACAGCTCTTCGCGGAGCTGACCCGCCACGAGCCCTCGCCCTCGCAGCACTGATCCGGTCTCCGCCTCATGCCGAGCACCTTGCAGCCCTTGCTCGGGCTGGGCGTCATCCTCGCTCTGGCTTGGCTCGCGAGCGAGCGGCGTCGCGCGGTCAGTCCGCGCCTGGTTATCGCCGGTCTGGCCCTCCAGATCCTCCTCGCGCTCCTGCTGCTGAAGCTGCCGCTCGCCCAGTCGGCCTTCCTGTCGCTGACCGACCTGGTCCTGTCCGTGCAGCGCGCCACCCAAGCCGGCACAGAGCTGGTCTTTGGCTACATCGGCGGCGGCGCGACACCCTTCGAGACGCGCTATCCGCAGAACAGCTTCGTGCTCGCCTTTCAGGCGCTCCCGCTGATCCTGGTGATCAGCGCAGTCTCCGCCCTGCTCTTCCATTGGCGGGTGCTGCCGCTGGTTGTGCGCGGCTTCGCCTGGCTGTTGCGACGGACCATGGGAACCGGCGGCGCGCTGGGGCTGGGGGCGGCGGCGAACGTCTTCGTCGGCATGACCGAAGCGCCCCTCCTGATCCGGCCCTACCTGGCGGGACTGTCGCGCTCGGCGCTCTTCGCGCTCATGACCTGCGGCATGGCCACCGTTGCAGGGACTGTGATGGTGCTCTATGCCGGGATCCTCGCCGATACCGTGCCGGATGCGATGGGACACATCCTCACCGCCTCCCTGATCAGCGCACCGGCAGCCTTGATGATCGCCGGCATCCTGGTGCCGGAGCATGCCGACGCGGAGGACCGGGCGATCGTCGCCATCCCGATCGAGTCGCGCAGCAGCATGGACGCCATCACGCGCGGCACGCTCGACGCCGTCCCGCTGTGGTTCAACATCCTCGCAATGTTGGTCGTCATGGTCGCGCTGGTGAGTCTCGCCAACCAGATGCTGGGACTGCTGCCGACGGTCGCCGGCGAGCCCTTGACCGCGCAGCGCATCCTCGGCTGGGCCATGGCCCCGGTCGTCTGGTTGATCGGCATCCCCTGGTCCGAGGCGCAGGTCGCCGGCTCGCTGATGGGCATCAAGACGATCCTCAACGAGCTGATCGCCTACCTGGAGCTGGCCGGCACCGCGAGCGCCGAGCTCAGCGACCGCAGTCGGCTGATCATGACCTATGCACTGTGCGGCTTCGCCAATCTCGGGAGCCTCGGCATCATGATCGGCGGGCTCGGGGCCATGGCTCCGGAACGCCGCGACGAGATCGTCGCGCTTGGGCTGAAGTCGGTCCTCGCCGGGACCATGGCAACGCTGATGACCGGCGCGGTCGTTGCCTTGATCCTCTGAGGAGGTGACCCTCTCGATCCCGAAAAAAACCGCTGGGTGGCTCACCTTTTGAGCCACCCACCTCTGTAGGATCAGACTATCCGGATCCATGAGGCGACCGCGATGTCCCGTCTGCAACGATCTGCAACGAATCTCCCCGAGCCCTCCCTCGACGAGGCGATCATCGGCCGTCATCTCGTGATCCAGCGCAGCCGCCTCGCGGGTTTCCGACACCACGAGGCGCCGGCCGTCCTGCCCGTCCTGCGGGCCGGGTCACCCTTGACCCTGAGCGCGGAGCGCGACAACCCTTACGACAATGATGCCGTCGCCATCCATTGGCACGGCCATATGCTCGGCTACCTCCCGCGTGGCGAGAACCTGGTCGTCGCCCGACTGCTGGCCCGACAGCGCCAGTTGAGCGCCCGAGTCCGCCGCCTCGACCCGGACGCCGAGCACAACCAGCGATTGCAGATCGAGATCTTGCTGCATTGACTCGAAGAGCCGCCGCCGGCGATACCTCTGCGAACAGACCGCCGAAGACACGCCGACCCTGATCGTCGCCCGCCGCGCCCGCAACCCGCATGAGCGGCAGCAGAACCACTCGGCGGCGCCATCGAACGCTTCACCGACTTCGGCCCCGAGAGCGGCTTCTGGGGGCTGCGGCTGCCGGTGGGTAGCCAGATTACTCGCTTATAACTATCAAAGGTTTATATTCGATAGTCATAAACGATTTTCGGCATACAGCCAAACGATTAGCCATCTTCCTTTGCGGTCCGTATTCTCGTTTCGTGCTCGACGAGCACCCAAGATAAACCGACTTCAGACCATGAAGCCACGAACGGAGGTTAGAGATGGACAAGACTGTGACGACGACTGCGGGCAAATGCCCGGTGATGCACGGCGGAAATACCGCCGCCGGAACATCGGTCATGGACTGGTGGCCGAAGGCGTTGAATCTCGACATCCTGCACCAGCACGACACCAAGACCAATCCGATGGGGGCGGACTTCAACTATCGTGACGCCGTCAAGACGCTCGATGTGGAGGCGCTCAAGAAAGACCTGCACGCCCTGATGACCGACAGCCAGGACTGGTGGCCCGCGGACTGGGGCCACTACGGCGGCCTGATGATCCGAATGGCCTGGCACGCGGCGGGCACCTATCGAATCGCAGACGGCCGCGGCGGTGCCGGCACGGGCAATCAGCGGTTTGCCCCGATCAACAGCTGGCCCGACAACGTGAACCTGGACAAGGCGCGGCGTCTGCTTTGGCCGATCAAGAAAAAATACGGCAACAAGATCAGTTGGGCCGACCTGATCGTCCTCGCCGGGACGGTGGCCTATGAATCGATGGGTCTGAAGACCTACGGCTTTGCCTTCGGACGCGAGGACATCTGGCATCCCGAGAAGGACACCTATTGGGGCTCGGAGAAGGAATGGCTGGCCCCCAGCGACAACCCCGACAGCCGTTATTCGGGCGATCGGGAGCTGGAAAACCCTCTGGCCGCCGTGATGATGGGTCTGATCTACGTCAACCCCGAGGGTGTCGACGGCAACCCCGACCCGCTGCGGACGGCACACGATGTACGCGTGACCTTCGCACGTATGGCCATGAACGACGAGGAGACCGTCGCACTGACCGCCGGTGGTCATACGGTCGGAAAGTGCCACGGAAACGGCGACGCGGGCCTGTTGGGGCCTGCGCCCGAAGGGGCCGATGTCGAGGAGCAGGGGCTCGGTTGGATCAACCACACCAGCCGCGGCATCGGCCGCGACAGCGTGACCAGCGGTATCGAAGGCGCCTGGACGACCCACCCGACCCGGTGGGACAACGGTTATTTCGCCATGCTGCTCGAGCATGATTGGGAGCTCAAGAAGAGCCCGGCAGGCGCCTGGCAGTGGGAGCCCAAGGACATCAAGGAGGAGGACAAACCCGTCGACGTCGAGGATCCTTCGATCCGCGACAACCCGATCATGACCGATGCCGATATGGCCTTGAAGATGGACCCGGCGTATCGAGAAATTTCCGAACGGTTTTACAGGGATCCCGACTATTTGTCGGAGGTCTTCGCGCGTGCCTGGTTTAAGCTGACGCATCGCGACATGGGCCCCAAGGCGCGCTACATCGGCCCCGATGTCCCGCAGGAAGACCTGATTTGGCAGGATCCGGTGCCCGCAGGCCGCACCGATTACGAGGTCGATTCGGTGAAGGCCAAGATTGTTGACTGCGGCCTGAGCGTCGGCGACATGGTCGCCACGGCATGGGACAGCGCGCGAACCTTCCGTGGCTCGGACATGCGCGGCGGCGCCAACGGTGCACGCATCCGTCTGGCCCCGCAAAAGGACTGGGAGGGCAACGAGCCCGCGCGTCTTGCGAGGGTTCTGGGCGCCCTCGAGGGCATCGCGTCCGAGACCGGCGCCAGCCTGGCCGATGTCATCGTCCTGGCCGGCAACGTCGGCATCGAGCAGGCGGCCAAGGCAGCCGGTGTCGACATCCGCGTCCCCTTTGCCCCCGGTCGCGGCGATGCCACCGACGCGATGACGGATGCCGAGTCGTTCGAGCCTCTGGAGCCGATCCATGACGGCTACCGTAACTGGCTCAAGAAGGACTACGTCGTCGCCGCCGAGGAGCTGATGCTCGACCGGACGCAGCTGATGGGGCTCACCGCCCATGAGATGACGGCGCTCGTCGGCGGCATGCGCGTGTTGGGCACCAATTACGGCGGCACCAAGCACGGTGTGCTCACCGATCGGGAAGGCGTTCTGACGAACGACTTCTTCGTGAATCTGATGGATATGGGCTACACCTGGAAGCCGACAGGCAACAACCTGTACGAAATCCGTAGCCGCAAGACGGATGAGTTCAAGTGGACGGCGACCCGGGTGGATCTCGTGTTCGGGTCGAACGCGATCCTACGCGCCTATGCCGAGGTCTATGCGCAAGACGACAACAGGGAAAGGTTCGTGCGGGACTTCGTTGCGGCATGGACGAAGGTCATGAACGCCGACCGCTTCGACTTGGCTTAAACCGCGCCCGGCGCGGTATGCGATTTTTTGGATGGGATCGGTCCCGGCAGACTTGACGACCGTTGGAGTCGGCGCGGTTTAAGATATTCAAAAGATTATTTTAAACCGCGTCGCCGCTAAGTGTCGTGGATGCACTGAACGTCGATCTCACACGAAAATGCGCATGTCGCTCTGGACGCAGTTTAGGTTTCGGCGTCGCTTCCCGCACCTCCCACGATCGTCGCGAGTACGTCGCAAAGCCACCGGAAGCCTCTGAGTGACAGCGGCTCCCGGTCGTTCATGAATGACATGCTCAACGAGCCCCGGGCCTCCCGAGATCCTAAAGATCCGCCCGAGCGCCCTGCGATCGCGATCGATGATGTCGCATCGCCCCCGAGAACGCGACGACACCACACGAGGATGAGCGAGCACATGTGGAATGCGGCAGGTCGAACGACGGGATTGCGATGACCGACGCCTTTGCCGAGCTTGCCTTCCTTCTCGTGATCGCCGCCGTTGCGGGCGCGATCGCGGTGCGCCTGAAACAACCGCTGCTGATTGCGTACATCGTCGTCGGCATCGCGGTCGGCCCGGCGGGATTCGCGTTGGTCACCTCCCACGATCAGATCGAGGTGCTCGCCCAAGTCGGCGTGGCGGTGCTCTTATTCGTGGTGGGGCTGAAGCTGGACCTGACACGGGTGCGCGACATCGGCCCGGTCGCCTTGGCCACCGGCTTGGGCCAACTCGCCTTCACGATCGTCTTCGGCTTTCTGCTTATCCTGGCCTTGGGCAAGGGACTGGTCGAAGCACTCTATGTCGCGGTCGCGCTGACCTTCTCGAGCACCATCATCATCGTCAAGCTGCTCTCCGACAAGGGCGAGCTCGACTCGCTGCACGGGCGCATCGCGATCGGTTTCCTGATCGTGCAGGATATCGCCGTCGTGCTCGCGATGATGGCGATGAGTGCGCTCGGCACGGGCGTCGACGCCTCGGTCTGGAGTGTCGCGATCGCGCTGACGGGGCGCATCACGGCCGCGGCGGTCCTGATGTTCGTGCTGATGCGCTACGTGCTCCCGGATCTCCTGCACCGTATCGCGCGCTCGCAGGAGCTGCTCCTGATCTTCGCGATCGCGTGGGGCACGGGGCTCGCGGCTCTCGGCGAATGGGTCGGATTCTCCAAGGAAGCAGGCGCCTTTTTGGCCGGATTCTCATTGGCGTCGACCGCCTATCGTGAGGTGATCAGCGCGCGCCTGACGGGCATCCGCGACTTTCTGCTGCTGTTCTTCTTTATCCATCTCGGTGCCGAGCTTGACCTGACGACCCTCGGTGCCGAGGTCTGGCCCGCCGTCTGGCTCTCGCTGTTCGTGCTCATCGGCAATCCGTTGATCGTCATGGCCATCATGGGCGGGATGGGTTATCGCAAGCGAACGGGGTTTCTGGCGGGCCTGACGGTCGCCCAGATCAGCGAATTCTCGATCGTCTTCGTGGCGATGGGGATCAGCCTGGGTCATGTCGGGGTCGAGGCGCTCGGGCTGACGACCTTGGTCGGGCTGATCACCATCACCCTGTCGACCTACATGATCCTCTACTCGCACCCCTTGTATCGCACCCTCGCGCCTCTGCTCGGGGTGTTCGAGCGACGTCGGCCCTACCGCGAGCTCGCCGCCGAAAGCCCAGTGTCGGACGAGGAGCAGCCGGAGGTGCTGGTGATCGGGCTTGGCCGCTACGGACTGCGCTTGGCGCGACGCCTGGGCGAGGAGGGTCTGCAGGTGATCGGCGTAGACTGTGATCCGGACGTCGTACGCCGCTTATCGGAGACCGGCTTGAGCGTGCGCTTCGGCGATGGACATGACGCGGCCTTTCTGGACAGTCTCCCCATGGACGGGCTGCGCTGGGTCATCAGCACCTTGCCCGACCTGGACTCAAACCGCGTGCTGCTCTACGCCTTGGCCGAGCGGCGTTTCGCCGGCGAGATCGCCGTCGTCGCCCGCGACGACGCGCAGGGTGCACAGCTCTGGCAGATCGGCGCCCCCGTCATTCTGTACCCCTTCCGCGATGCGGTGGACTTCGCCGCGGACAACATCATGGCCATCATGCGCCGCCGGAGCCAAGCGGATTGACCGCCGGGCTCGCAAAGCCATCGCTTGATCCTGCACCGGATTCGCCGGCCTATGAACGCCATTCCTCCGATTTGGTTGTTGGCCGCGCTGCCGCCGCTGTTTTGGGCCGGCAACTTCGTGTTGGCCCGGGCACTGCACACCGACATCAGCCCCTTCGCACTCTCCTTTTGGCGCTGGGCAATCGCGCTGCTCGTTCTGCTGCCGTTCGCGTACACCGACCTGTGGCGGCAGCGTGCACTGCTGCGGCGTCATTGGCCGGTGCTCACCCTGTTCGCCTTGCTGGGGATCACCAACTACAACACCTTCGCCTACCTGGGCCTTCAGAGCACGACGGCGACGAACGCCGTGTTGCTGACCTCGGTCACGCCCGTGGTGATTCTCGGCCTGTCCGTCCTGCTCTTTCGCGCACCGCTGCGGCGCGCGCAGGTTCTCGGCATCCTGCTGTCGCTCGCAGGGGTGGTCCTCGTCGCGACCGAAGGTCGACCGCAGATGCTCGGGGAGATGAAGCTCAACCGCGGCGACCTCTGGATCCTGGCCGCAAGCCTGGACTGGGCGCTCTATTCGGTCTTCCTGCGTTGGCGTCCGGCGGAGCTGGAGCCGAAACCCTTTCTCGCCGCGATCATCGCCATCGGTCTACTCCCGCTGCTCGGACTCTACGCCTGGGACCTCGCCTCGGGACATCGCTTCAAGCCGAACCAGACCAATCTCGCTGCAATCGGCTATGTGGCCGTGTTTCCATCGGTGCTGGCCTACGTGTTCTGGAACCGCGCCGTTGTGGAAATGGGGCCGAATCGCACCGGGCAGTACATGCACCTGATACCGATTTTCGGTGCAGGACTGGCTGTCGTCCTGCTCGGGGAGCGTCTGCATGTCTACCATCTGTTCGGCGCACTGATGATCGCCGCGGGCATCGCTCTCGCGACCGGAATCCGATGGCGGAGACCGTGAGGAAAGACCGTCGTGCCCGGATAGCGGCAGGCGCCCCGGCCAGGCGAACCGCAGCGAGGCCGGCGCCGCCGAACACTGCCTCTAGCAGGTCTTGCAGCTCTCCACCGGCAGCCCACGGCGCACCCAGCCGGGACCGGCTTTGCTTCCCGACATGCCTTCGGCGACATGCGAAACGTTGGTGAACCCCAGCTTTTCGAGTGCATCTCGGGTGTAACCGGTCCGGTTTCCGGTACGGCAGATGAGTACGATGGGGGCGTTGAGATCGCCCTCGACGGCCTTCGCGACATCCTGCACGAAGGTCGGCGCGGTCATGTCGAGCGTGAGCGCGCCCGCCGCAACGCCGGTCTGGCGCCATTCGGCCGGAGTGCGGATATCGATGAAGGTGATCTCGCCGGCGCGAGCCTTCTCCAGCGCCTCGGTGGCGGAGAGGGTCGAGCCGGCTTGCGCTGCGCCGCCGATCAGGAAAAGCGCGGCGAGCACGACGACTGTATGGTGACGGACGGATCGAAGAACGGACATGGTTAAAGGCTCCTTTTGGAACTGCTCTCTTTGGATGGCGTCGGAGATCGGGTCACGCGGCGCCAATCCAAGGCGCAAGTGCGCACTGTCTTCGGGAGGCGAACGCCGGTGGACCGAAACCGAAGCAGGGGCTTGTATTCGCCGCTCCGTTGACGAGGGCATCGTCCGCCGCCAACTCGCCGTCAACGGCGTCGATGCGCTCCGACCGATCGGTAGTCTTACGATGAACACACCTATGCAGACCAAAGAGACCCCGCCCACGCCGTCCCCGGCACTGGCAGACGTCAACCCCGACACGACGCAGCGCGTGGTGGTCGAGACGGCGTCGATGACCTGGGAGCCCAGCCCGAGCGGCACGGTGTGGCGTAAGCCGCTGTACCGACAAGGTGGCGAGTCCGGACCCGTGACCAGCCTGGTGCGCTATGCACCGGGCGGCGCCTTCCCGGAGCACGCGCACCCGCAGGGCGAGGAGATCCTCGTGCTGGACGGGGTCTTCTCCGACGAGCACGGCGACTACCCGGCCGGGACCTTCCTGATGAATCCCCACGGCAGTCGTCATTCGCCGCGTTCGCAGACCGGCTGCACCCTGTTCGTGCGGCTGCGCCAGTACCCGGGAACGGATCGGCCGCGGCTGGTCGAGGACACGACCGCGACGGACAGCTGGCGACCCGGACTCGTGGACGGGCTCGGGGTGCGCCCGCTCTATTCGCAGGGCGGCTATCCGGAGAGCGTGGCGCTGGTGCGCTGGGCACCGGGGACGCACTTCCAGCGCCACACGCATTGGGGCGGCGAGGAGATCCTGGTGCTCGAGGGCGAATTCGCCGACGAGCACGGCCGCTATCCGGAAGGGACCTGGATCCGCAGTCCGCACATGAGCCAACACACCCCGTTCTCGGATGCAGGGTGTCTGATCTACGTGCGCGTCGGCGGGCTATGACACGGGCCGATCGAACGGACGAGCGAGCTCAACTCCGGGCCGTCAGGGCGCGTGCGTGGTAGGCCAAATGCTCCCCGATGAAGGTCGCGATGAAGTGATAGCTGTGGTCGTAGTCGGGTTGCATCCTCAGAATCAGCGGGATGCCGTGTTCCTTGCACGCTTGAGACAGGGCCTCGGGTCTGAGCTGTCCATCGAGTAGAAACTCGTCGCCGCTGCCCTGATCGATGAACAAGGGCATCGCCTCGGCGCCCGCGCGAATCAGCTCGGTGGCGTCCCAGTCCTTCCAGCTCGCCGGATCCTCGCCCAAATAGGCGGCAAAGCAACCGCGACCCCAGCCGGATTCGACCGGGTTGCAGATGGGCGCAAAGGCGGACACCGAGCGGTAAAGTCCGGGGTTCTTCAATGCGCTGATCAAGGCGCCATGCCCGCCCATCGAATGCCCGGTGATGGAGCGCCGTCCGGGGATGAGCGGCAGCTCGCGTTCCACCAGGGCCGGCAGCTCCAGATTCACGTAGTCGAACATCCGGTAGTGCGCGGACCAAGGCTCACGCGCGGCGTTGATATAGAAGCCGGCGCCCTGCCCCAGATCGTAACGGTCCGGCGCATCGGCCACCTGCTCGCCGCGCGGACTGGTGTCCGGCATCACGAGCGCCAGACCCAGCTCGGCTGCATAGCGCTGGGCACCGGCCTTGACCCGGACGTTGTCGTCGGTGCAGGTCAGTCCGGAGAGAAAATAGACGGCAGGAACCGGGGCGGCTTCGGCCTGCGGGGGTAGATAGACCGAGAAGGTCATGCGGCAGTTGCAGGCGTCGGAGTCGTGGGTGTAGCGCTCCAACCAGCCGTCGAATTCGCGAATGCGTTCGATGCGTTCCATCGTCAGACCCTCAGAATAGGATCACGGAGCGGATACTCTCTCCGCTGTGCATGAGATCGAATGCGCGGTTGATGTCTTCCAGCGGCATGGTGTGGGTCACCATGCGGTCCACCTCGATCTCCCCGGCCAGGTATTGCTCGACGTAGCCCGGGAGTTGGGTGCGGCCCTTGACCCCGCCGAAGGCGCTGCCCTTCCAGGTGCGGCCGGTCACCAGTTGAAACGGCCGGGTGCGGATCTCCTGTCCGGCGCCCGCGACCCCGATGATGGTCGAGACACCCCAGCCCATGCGGCAGCACTCGAGCGCCTGTCGCATCACGTCGACGTTGCCGATGCATTCGAAGGAGTAATCCACGCCGCCGCGGGTCATCTCGACGATGGCCTCGGTGATGCTGCCGGCCAGCTCACTCGGGTTGATGCAGTCGGTGGCGCCGAGCTGACGCGCCATCTCGAATTTGGCTGGATTCAGATCCACCGCGATGATGCGGGCCGCCTTCGCCATGACCGCACCCTGGATGACGGACAGGCCGATCCCGCCAAGGCCGAAGACAGCGACCGTCGAGCCGGCCTCCACCTTGGCCGTGTTCAATACCGCACCGATGCCGGTCGTGATCCCGCAACCAAGCAGGCAGACCTTGTCGAGTGGGGCCGCGGGATTGATCTTCGCCAGGGCGATCTCGGGCACGACCGTATATTCGGAGAAGGTCGAGCAACCCATGTAGTGAAAGATCGGCTTGCCCTTGCGCGAGAAGCGACGTGTCCCGTCCGGCATGTAACCGGTCCAGACGGTGGAGGCGATGGATTGGCACAGGTTGGACTTGGTCGAATGGCAGTATTCGCAGTCGCCGCATTCCGGGATATAGAGCGGGATGACATGATCCCCCGGCTTCAGCCCCTTCACGCCCGGCCCGCACTCCACCACCTCGCATCCGCCCTCGTGACCGAGCACGCAGGGGAAGGCACCTTCCGGATCTTGTCCGGACAGCGTGAAGGCATCCGTATGGCAGACGCCCGAGGCGATGACCTTGAGCAGGACCTCGCCCTCCTTCGGACCCTCGACATCGATCTCTTCGATGGACAGGGGCTTCGCGGGCTCCCAGGCGACGGCGGCTCTTGCTTTCATGGTTCTCTCCGGTGTTGATCCGCGGAAGGTGGCGCCGCGGGCGGGACGCACAATCGAGTGTTCCCGAAGAAGACCGATCGCGATGACGCGACCGCTTTTTGCATCAGGCTGCGCCCATCCGACCGGCACGGGGTGTTTGCGCCGCAGGAGACGCGGCCCGAATCTCCCGCCAGGCCGGGTGCACCTCGATCAGGGACAGCGCCTGTTCGAGCAGTGTCTTGCCCGGCTCCATCTTGAACCAGGTGGAGGCGCCCGAAGGATGCGGGAGCGGGATGAGGTCGGCCTCCAAACCGCTGGGGGAGCGATAAGGCCATTGGGCTCCGACGACATCGTTCAGACGCTTGGACGCCATAAACTGGACGATGGCGAGCTTACCGACCGGGATGATCAATCGGGGCCGCGCAAGCTCGACCTCCGTTTGCCACCAGCCGCTGCATTGCTCGACCTCGACGGCATCGGGAACGCGGTCGCCGCCTTTCGGCGCCTTGCCGGGAAAGCAGCGGCACACCGCGCTCATGAGGGCGCGGCTGCGAAAGGTCGGCTCGTCGATCCCGATGGATTCGAACCAACGAAAGAGCGTCTTGCCGGCGGTCCAACAAAACGGAATGCCCTGCAGGATCTCGCGCGTGCCCGGGGCCTGACCGACCATCATGACCGGCGAGACGACCGCCTGACCGTGCACGGGCGGCCCCTGCATCCCGGAGCAGCGCCGACAGCCGACGAGATCGCGATACAGGTGCACGAGCGCGTCGAAGCCCTGCGTTCCCTGCCCCACGGTCAAGTCCTCGCCATCATAATCACCCGTCATGTTTGGAGAAGCCGCAGGATCTTTTCGATCTGAGCGCGATGCGTCCGATTATGGATCGCCGCCACGGCGTGCCACTGACGGGCATTGAGCGGACCGAACCAAGGATGCGGGTGTCGCTCGCGCGAGCGCAGCGTGCCCAGTCGCTGGACCACATCCGTGTAGCGCTCGACCGCGGCTCCCAACGCCGTGATCCGGTCCGGCCCGGCATCATCGTGCGGCCGGACGTCCTCCAGACCGATCTCGGCGCCGTGATTGTGATCGGTGCAGATCGCGTGGATCAGGACCATGACGGCGGTGTTGACCATGACGAGATGGTCGAGCGTCATGTAGACGGACCAATCGCAGCTGCTCTCCTCGATCCCCGGAAAGCGCGCAATCCGGACCCGAGCCCTCCCCTGCTCTTCCGAGAGACCTTGCGCGAGCGTTCTGGCCTGCAGGGCATCGCGCCGGAATGCCCGCAGGATCGCTGCCGGGGAGACGAAGGAGGCGTAGAGACGCAGTCCGAGATCGGCAGCGCGGCGCTCGTGCCAGGGCAGCCCGGCAGGAGCGGCATCGAGATCGTCCCGCGCCTCGGTCATGGGTGGCTCTTGCCCCAGGTGTCGCGGAGCCCGACGGTGAGATTGAAGACGGGTCGTTGCGGCGTCGAATCGGCGTCGACGACGAAGTAGCCCTCGCGCTCGAACTGAAAACGTGTGCCCGCCTCGGCGCCTTGCAAGGCCGGCTCTAGGACGGCGCCGGTGAGGATCTGCAATGAATCGGGGTTGATGTCGGGACGAAAATCGGCCCCGCCTGCGCCCGGCACCGGTACACGGAACAGCCGGTCGTAGAGTCTGACCTCCGCCCGTACCCCATGCTCGGCCGACACCCAATGGATGACGCCCTTCACCTTGCGGTCCTCGGGGTTACGGCCGAGGGTGTCGAGATCGGCGCTGACCCGAAGCTCGAGGATCTCGCCGTCGGCATCCTTCACGACCTCCTCGCAGCGGATCACGTAGGCATTGCGCAGTCGCACCTCGCCGCCAGGGATCAGGCGCTTGAAGCCCTTGGGCGGGATCTCCTCGAAGTCGGTCCGGTCGATATAGATCGCGCGTCCGAACGGGACAACTCGTTCGCCCATCGACGCATCCTTGGGGTGATTGTGCGCTTGGATCGACTCGGTCTTGCCTTCCGGATAGTTGACGATCACGACCTTCAGGGGGCGCAGCACGGCCATCCGACGCGGTGCGGTCGCGTCCAGGTCGTCGCGAATGGTGCTTTCGAGCAGGGCCATCTCGACCAGGTTGTCGGACTTGGTGATCCCGACACGCTCGCAGAAGTCGCGGATCGCACCCGGCGTGTAGCCGCGGCGTCGCAGGCCGGCGACGGTCGGCATGCGCGGGTCGTCCCAGCCGTGGACATGACGCTCGCCGACCAGCTCGGTCAGGCGGCGCTTGCTCATCACCGTGTATTCGAGGTTCAGCCGGCTGAACTCGATCTGACGCGGCTTGCAGGGCACCGAGACGTTGTCCACGCACCAGTCGTAGAGCGGGCGATGATCCTCGAACTCGAGCGTGCAGAGCGAGTGGGTGATGCCTTCGAGCGCGTCGGAGATCGGATGGGTGTAGTCGTAGGTCGGATAGAGACACCAGGCGGAGCCGGTCTGATGATGGACGACACCGTGCTTGATGCGATAGAGCACCGGGTCTCGCAGGTTGATGTTCGGGGATGCCATGTCGATGCGCGCGCGTAGGGTGCGGGCGCCGTCCGGGAACTCCCCGGCACGCATCCGTTTGAAGAGGTCCAGATTCTCCTCTACGGTGCGATCGCGATAGGGACTGTCCCGACCGGGCTCGGTCAGGGTCCCGCGGTAGCTGCGCGTCTCCTCGGCGCTCAGGTCGCAGACATAGGCGAGGCCCTTCTCGATCAGCTCGATCGCGAATGCGTAGAGCTGCTCGAAATAATCGGACGCGAAATAGACCCGATCGCCCCAGTCGAACCCGAGCCAACGCACGTCGGCCTTGATGGAGTCGACGAACTCGACGTTCTCCTTGTGCGGATTGGTATCGTCGAAGCGCAGATTGCAGGTACCGCCGAACGCCTGCGCAAGGCCGAAGTTCAGCACGATGGACTTGGCGTGCCCGATATGCAGATAACCGTTCGGCTCCGGCGGGAAACGCGTCACGATGCGCGCGTGCTTGCCGGCGGCCAGATCGGCCTCGATGATCTGGCGGATAAAATTGGTGCGTGGCGTCTCGACGGTGTCGCTCATGATGCTCTTAAACCGCGCCCGGCGCGGTATGCGATGTTTTTGGATGGGATCGAGCCCGGCAGACTTGACGACTGCCGGAGTCGGCGCGGTTTAAGATATTCAAAGCTATATTCTTTCAAACCGCGCCCCCGCTAAGGGCG
Organism: Thiocapsa sp.; assembly: GCF_035467215.1. Lineage (GTDB taxonomy): Bacteria > Pseudomonadota > Gammaproteobacteria > Chromatiales > Chromatiaceae > Thiocapsa. The sequence continues at coordinate 18,922 of NZ_DATITZ010000225.1, forward strand.
GTGGATGGACCGAACGTCGAGCTCACTCGAAAGTCAGCATCTCGCTCTGGACGCAGTTTAACCGAGATTGGCGTGTCGGCCGTGCGATCCCCGAAGCGGCTCCGAGCCCCGCATTCTAGCGTCTGCAGCCGGGATTGAAAGGGGCGCGGGCGGCTCGGTATCCATGCCCGAGGCCATCGCGTGAACGACCCACTCGCCGCGACGAGTTGCGCTATCCTGACCTGCCGTCCGTCCAGGACAGACTCAACCCGGTCGAGGTCCTTATGCTGGTTACATTTCGAACCAAGGCGTACGCCAACATCACCATGTTCGGCGACGTCGCCGTCGCGCTCCTAAAACTGATGGGACAAAGCGGCACGGTCCCGGGCGCACTTATGCCGGAGGATATCCCGGCGGCCTTGGCGAGATTGAAGGCCGCGGTGGAGGAGCACGCACAGGAGTCGCTGGACCCGGCTCCGAGCAGCGCTCAACCTGCCCCGCAGGACGGCAAAGAAGGTCAATACGTGAGTCTCGCACACAGGGCGCTGCCTTTGATCGAGCTGCTGACCGCTGCGGCGGCCGACGGCGAATTTGTGATGTGGGATTGAAGCGCGTCCGACGCGGGTTCTGATTTCCATGAAAAGGACAGCGTTGAGTGGCGGTCCGGTTGAAACGACATCAGGTAGGTCGCGTGAGCCAATCGACCTAAGTTGGAGACCACGCGGCGACTCGATCATCCACCGCCGAACGAGACCACCGATGGAATACGCTACCTTCAAATCACTCCAGGCCCTCTTGTTCTTCGGCAGCGCTATGGGCTTTTGCCTGTGGCAGCTCGCCGTGATTCGCCGCATCCGGCGCGAGGACGCCGAGGCGCGCGAGAAGAAGCAGGCCGAGACGTCGGTCGCCGGACCGATCCTTGCCGAGCAATCCGTCGAGAGCCATTGAAAGCCGCTCGGAGGCTGGTCGAGTGCGAACAGACGGAGCCTCGCCCTCGGCCGGACTCGGATGGTGCAGCACCCGATCAGGGGTTCGTTCCGGTCTCCGCGACCTCGACCATGACCTCGTTTCGCCGCATGAACCAGAGCGAGAAGGGCGAGTTGTAACGCGCATAGACGGGCGCGGCGACGGGCTTCAGGCCGGCCGCTTCGACTGCACGCAGGAGTCCGCTCTCGTTTTCCCGATAGCTCTTTTCGGTCCAGCGTCCGGAATAGCGCCGCACCGCCATCAGCTTGCCGGGCTCTTCACGCAACTGCACCCGCGGGTCGACCGGCTCGGGCAGGGTGTCCAGTGTAAACCGATCCGGCATGACGAAGCTGACCACGAAGGTCTCGCCCTCGGTCCCGCTCGCCGGGCGCTGCACCACGGGTGCGGTCATCTCGATGCGCTCGCCCTCGCGCACCGCCGGCCGCTGACTGACCGGCGCGGTCATCTCGATCTTGGTATCCGCGCGATTGTCTCCGAAGATGTAGCCGGCAAGGATGCGAAACGCCTGATTCCCGGCCTCGTCGAAGGGGCCGGCGACTTTGGTCTCGGCAACCGCATAGGACGGATAACGGCGTAGCTCGAAATCGGGAAAGGTTCGAACCACCGTGTAATCGGGTTCCTCGACCGCCATCGCTTCGATCACTCCGAACGCCATGAGAAGGGCGCACACCAGGGTCGTGGTCGTGCGCAGGGTCTTGAATCTTGATCCGGTCATCGCAGGTGCCTCTTGTTCCCAGTATCGGGGGTTGACTGTTGGCACGGCCCGGTATCGACATTGTCCGGACCAAGGTGTTCACCTTGTTTCTGAATCGTCGCTTTCGGCGGGGCGTTCGGGCAGATCCGGCGGATGGAGCTGGAAAGCCCGCCGGATCAATTCCGGATCATCGACCCGAATGACGAGCTGAAAGCGACCTCCCGGCCCGACGCGATAAGGGTGTCCGTAGAGGTCGATCAGCGTGCCGGGTGCGGCACAGCCGTTGATGCGCAGCTCGGCCTCGATCAACAGCTCGGTGCCGCCGGGCGTCGGCTGGCCGTAGCGCATCGGCGCGGTCGGCGATGGGCTCGCGCGCCGCTCGGCGGGATGAGCGGGCCCGGGGATGGTGTCTTCGCCCCTTGATGCAGAGACGGCGTCGTGCGGCGCCGGGGCTTCCGAATCGGGATCCGGCGACCTGATCGGCGATTGACCGACGCGATCGGGCTGTATCGGGATCTCGGCGACCGGCGTGACCTCGCGGTCCGGGACACGGCCGAACTCGCGACCGGGGCCGAGCTCAAGGCCCTCACGCCGTCGGGCCAAGACGTCGACGGCGCGGATTCCGGGCTGCTCGGGAACAACACGCGGCGTGCCAATCGGTGCTCGCGCCGGCGATGATGTCGGCTCTGCCGATCCCTGCTGCGGAGGAGCGGTCCGGGGCGTCGCGGGAGGCGCCGCAGCCTCGCTCGACGCAGCGTGGGGTGCCTCGCGTCGCTCGACGGGCGGCTCCAAGCGGATATCGACACGCGCGCCATGATCAAGGGCGTTGGATCGGGCGAGCATCACCCAACCGCCCGACCCATCGCTCAGACCCAACTCGGCGTCGTAACGCGCCGGCCGAGCATCGACCGAAAAGACCTGCTCCCCGTGGCCGCCCGGGCCACGCAGCTGCAGGGCGATTTCGTCCACCTGCGTGGCGCTGTCGCCATGAAGACGCCGCAGACGCAGCACGGGCGCCGCCTTGGCGCCGTCGCGCCCGAAACCGACTGCCGCGGGGATGAGGTCGTCGCCCGAGAGGTGCCAGAAGGCGCAGAGTCCGCCCTCCCCTGCGCTCGCCAGCACGAGATGCGTCCCGCGCTCGCGTAAGGGGAATCGTGGTACCAGCGGCCGTTTCACTCCGGGAGACCGCCCGAACCAAGCCCGGTCGTATCCGCCGGGGACGCCTGCGTGAGCGCGATTTGCGCGTCGTCCAATGCGAGCGACGCGTCATGGGTCCGTGCGTGCAGGTGCGGGATCCAGGAATCGCCCCAGAAGAGAAAACAGCTGGTCTCGGCCTCGAGGATCAAACGACGGGCGCGCGCGAGGTGCTCGCAGCACCGAGCGGTCGCCCCCGCAGATCCACGCTTGAGCTGCCAGTAGCGGGCGCTCAACTGCGCCACCTCCGCGACGGCTTCGCGTTGGCGCTCGCTGCCCGCCCACTGGGAGAGATCCTCACCTGAGGTGGATCCGACGTTCCAGGCGCCGGTCTGGACCTGTGCGTAGGCGGTCGGCATCACCCGACCGAGATAGTCCGCGAGACGGACCGGGATAATCGGGCAGGTCCCGTCGCGGACCTGCTCCATATAAGGCGCGAAGAAGTGGCCGAAGAATCCGGATGGCTCGTGGGTCTGGCGAAACCAGCCGCCGTTCTCGCCGTCCGACCAGGTCGTGACCAGTCGTCTCTCGTCCGGCCTAGGCGAGCCCGCGGTCCGCCACAGGACCTCGTCGCGAAACCAACGTGGATTCAGCCCGCTCTCTTGGGCGTTGGAGACCTCGCGATCGCGCGGGACGACGCTGATGCAGACACCCTCGTGGCATGCGATATAAGGGCGAAAGATATCGCTGATGCCGTCCTCGGGGCGGACGTGCACGCCGTCGACGACCACGTAGTCGTAGCCGGCCTGCACCAGCGCGGGGATCATGGCCATGGTGAAGGCCATCTCCGGGGGCCAAAAGCCGCGCGGGGCGCGACCGAAGACCTGCTCCATCCGTGTCCGCCCCAAGGCAAGCTGCTCGGACCAATCGGCATGCGGGATCAGGGGGAAGATGGGGTGGGAGTAGCCCATGCCGATCAGCTCGATATTGTCGGCCTCGCGGTAGCGCGCGAGCACCTCCGGAATATCCACGATGTGACGATACCGATCGACGATCTCGGGATCGAGGAGCTGCTCGAGCAAGACACCTGAGAAACCGACATGAAGCCGGGCGACGTCGCGATACTGCAGGGCATAGCGCGGCACGCGCTCGTAGCACCTGATGATCTCCTCGGCCTCCCAAGGATTGGCATCGATCAGGAGGCGCAGGTTTCCGGGCGGCTGGTGCATGTGCAACCCGAGGGCGTGATGGATGTCGGTCCGAGTCATGAATCACCACAGTCAGGGGGATGCCTGTATGGATCGTCGGCGGTCGGCCTTCAGCGGGGGATGGGTTCGCTGCGATCTACCCATCCTACGCCCTCGGAGCGTCGGCGCACTTCTCTTCTTTGGGCTCAGCGTCCCTCGAAGATCTGAATACTGCGCGAGCGCACCAGGACGGCGTCTGTTTCGAGCGCGACCTGATCCTCGGGCAGGATGAGATCGGTCGGGCTGGCCCGTCCGGTGTCGAGCGCGGTGTGCCAACGACACTGCTCGATCGCCGGGATCTCGAAGCGCTTCGCCTCGGCATCCATGTTGATGAGGACGCACAGCAAGTCGTCGTCTTGGCGCGCGCGCGCCAAGGTGAAGGCGAGCACCCGCGCGTCCGGGTCGTCCCAGGGCGGATCGCCCGGCGTGGTCCCGTGCCAGACCACATCCGGAAGATCGCTGCCGTTGCGCGGATGTCCGGAGAGGAAGTGGCGGCGACGCAGACTCGCGTGACGCTTGCGCAAGGCGATCAATCCGCGCACGAAGCGCAGCATATCGCCGTTGCGCTCGACCAACGACCAGTCGAACCACCCCAAGGGGTTGTCCTGGCACCAGGTATTGTTGTTGCCTTGCTGGGTGCGCAGCACCTCGTCGCCGGCCAAGAGCATCGGGATACCCTGGCTCATGAACATCAGGGTCAAGAGGTTCTTGGCCTGACGCCTGCGCAGCGCGAGGATCTCGGGATTCTCGGTCTCGCCCTCCACCCCGCAGTTCCAGCTTAGGTTATTGTTGGTCCCGTCGCGATTCTCTTCGCGGTTGGCGCGGTTGTATTTGCGCTCGTAGGAGACGAGGTCCCAGAGGGTGAAGCCATCGTGGCAGGTGACGAAGTTCACGCTGTTGATGGGCTGACGCAGGTTGGCCTGATAGAGGTCGCTGCTGCCCGCAATCCGGGTCGCGATCTCCGGAACCAGCCCCGGGTCCCCGCGAACGAAACGCCGCACGCTGTCGCGAAAACAGCCGTTCCATTCCATCCAGCGGTAACCGGGAAAGCTGCCGACCTGGTACAGACCCGCAGCGTCCCATGCCTCGGCGATGATCTTGGAGGCGTTGAGCGTATCGGAGAGCTCGATCGCCCAGAGCACGGGCGGGTTGGCCATCGGCCGGCCGTCCGAATCCCGCGCCATCGCGCTGGCGAGATCGAAACGGAACCCGTCCACATGCATCTCGCGGACCCAATACTCGAGGGCGTCGATGATGAAGCGGGACACGACGGGGTGATTGGCGTTGACCGTATTGCCGCAGCCCGTGAAGTCCAGATAGATGCGCTTGTCCAGGCTGTCCAGGCAGTAGAAGGTCTCGTTGCCCAGCCCCTTGAAGCTCATGGTCGGGCCGCCGCTGCCGCCCTCGCTGGTGTGGTTGAAGACCACATCCAGGATGACGCCGATCCCGGCCTTGTGCAGGGCCTTGACCATGTCGCGGAACTCGCGCCGATGCGTGCCCTGCTCGGGCGTCACACAGTAGCCGGGGTGGGGCGAGAAGAAGCCGAAGCTGCTGTAACCCCAGAAGTTGCGCAGCCCCGCGTCCCAGACGCCCGGCGGGACATCCTGCTCGTCGAACGCCATGACCGGCATCAACTCGACATGGGTGATGCCGAGGTCCTGCAGATAGGGGATCTTTTCGATCAGGCCCAGGAAGGTGCCGGGATGATGCACGCCCGAGCTGGCATGGCGGGTAAAGCCGCCGACATGCAGCTCGTAGATGATGGTCTGCTCGGTCGGGCGGCGGATCGGCGTGTCGCCCTCCCAGTCGTACTCCTCGGCGAGAACCAAGGCGCGAGGGGAATCATGCGGCTTCACGCCGTTATTCAGGCGATCCCAGCGATCCCAATGCAACAGGTTGACGGCGCGTGCCCAGGGGTCGAGCAGCTCGGTTCCGGCATCGAAACGCCAACCGTGGGCACGGGGCTCGAACGGACCTTCCATACGCCAGGTGTAGTGCGTCCCGGGCGGCAGATCCACGACCAGAACGTGCCAGTAGAAGAAGGTGTGGTTGACCTCCGGATCCAGCCGGATGATCTGAAAGGGCTCAGCGCTGTCCGCGCTGCGATAGAGCAGCAGCTCTGCCCCGCAGGCATGGCGGCTGAACACGGAGAAGTTGACCCCGTCGTCTTCGACGCTCGCCCCGTTGGGATAACGACGACCCGGAAGGATCTGAAAAGGACCTTGATCGACTGGCATGGCTATGATGGCTGAGGTCAAACCGAGCGAGCTCGGTGCGGTTGGCGGCGTCGGCGGACCCGCGAAAGAAAATAGAATAACACGCACCCCTTTAATCCGGTTCCGTGATGAGTCCACGGATGCACGCTGATTGGACCCCGGGATTCGACCTCGGGATGGATGGATTCGGGATGCGAAGGATCCATCCGATCAATGCGCAGACCGGCGGCCGTCAACCTCCCTCGGGGGACGATCCACCCAGCGCCAAGCCGCGAGCAGTCCGAGCGCCGCGGCACCGGATGCGATCCCGAAGCTGACACCGGCGCCCTCGGCGCTCCAGAGCAGACCCCCGATCAGACTACCCAGCGCCCCGCCCGCGCCGAAGCTCAAGCTGTTGTAGAGCGCCTGTCCGCGCCCCTGGGTGCGTCCGCGGAAGTACTGATGGACAAGATGGATCGCCGCGGCGTGAAAGGTCCCGAAGGTGGCGGCGTGCATGAGTTGGGCAGAGATCGCCACCGCCGGGATCGCGACGAAGGCGCCGATCAGCAGCCACCGCACGACCGCGATCGCCAGACTCCAGATCAGGACATGGCGCGCACCGAAACGCTCGAGCAGGTTGCGCATCACCAGAAACACCAGGACCTCGGCGATGACGCCGAGCGCCCAAAGCGCGCCGATCGCCGAGGTCGAGTACCCCACCGCCGCGAGATGAATCGAGTAAAAGGCGTAATAGATCCCGTGACTCGCCTGCATGAGAAAGCAGGCGGCGAGGAATGCCATGACGTCCGGACGCGCCAGGATCGAGCGCAACGACGCGGTGGGATGCTCCCCGGTGACGGGCGCGCTGTCCGGGACGGTCAGGGTCGAGAGCCAGATGCCGACGAAGAGGAGCAGCACCCAGATCGGCACCACGCCCATCGGCGCGGACTCCAACTGAACGCCCAGGATCGCAACCACCAGGATAAACCCGACCGAGCCCCACAGCCGGATCAGGGCATAGCCCGCAGGCCGATGCCCCAGATGATTGAAGGTCACCGCCTCCATCTGCGGAAGGGATGCGTTCCAGAAGAAGCTGAACAGGACCATGGCCGCGGCGATGGTCCAGAAGCCGTCGGCCGGGAAGACGCCGAGGAAGGTCACCGCCGAGACCAGCGAAGCGAAACGGACGATCGGCATGCGCCTGCCGGTGATGTCGACGATATGGCCCCAAAGCATCGGAGCGACGATCTTGGTGCCCACCAGGATCGCCATGAGCTGACCGATCGCCAGGGCGTCGAACCCCTTCGATTGCAGATAAGGCCCCCAAAAGGGCACCAGTGCACCGAGCGCGGCGAAATAGAAGAAGTAGTAGCCGGAGAGTCGCCAGTAAGGCATCGCATCTGGCCAAGCGCCGAACGGCGTCCGCTGTGACATGCTTTCTTTGCGCCCTGGATCGACCTTTAGCCGGCCCATCGGGGGCATCGTCGACGCGGGTCAGTTCATGGAAATCGTGACCGACCCGCGTCGCGCAAACGTCGCGGGCGGGACTGATGCGGGACAGGCACCGAATCGGCTCCCGCCGCCGCGAAACCGGCTCAGGCGGCGATCGACGGGGTGGGCGGCACCACGCCGGCGTTCTGGCCGCGGTGCCGCAGCAGGTGATCCATCAGGACCAAAGCGAGCATGGCTTCGGCGATGGGTGTGGCCCGAATGCCGACGCAGGGGTCATGTCGCCCCTTGGTGACCACCTCCGTAGCCTGACCCGAGGTGTCGATAGTGCGACCCGGCAGCCGGATGCTCGAGGTCGGCTTCAAGGCGATGCGCACCAGCACGTCCTGGCCCGATGATATGCCGCCGAGGATCCCGCCGGCGTGGTTGGAGAGAAACCCCTCGGGGGTCATCTCGTCGCGATGCTCGGTGCCCTTCTGCTCCACGCAGGCAAAGCCGGCGCCGATCTCCACACCCTTCACGGCGTTGATGCTCATCATGGCGTGGGCGATGTCGGCATCGAGCCGATCGAAGACCGGCTCGCCGAGACCCGTCGGCATGCCGCTCGCCACCACCGTGATGGCCGCGCCGATCGAGTTGCCTTCCTTGCGCAGATCGTCCATGTACGCTTCGAGACGCGGCACCGTCTCGGCACAGGGGCAGAAGAAGGGGTTGCGCTCGACCTGATCCCAATCGAGGCTCGCGGGCCGAATCGGGCCGAGTTGCGACAGATAGCCGCGCACCGAGATGCCTGCGTGCTCGGCGAGGTACTTTTTGGCGATTGCGCCGGCCGCGACCCGCACGGCCGTCTCGCGTGCGGAGGATCGCCCGCCGCCGCGATAGTCGCGTCGGCCGTATTTCTGATCGTAGGTGTAGTCGGCGTGTCCCGGGCGATAGCGCGCGGCGATCTCGGAGTAATCCTTCGAGCGCTGGTCCTCGTTGCGGATCAACAGGCCGATCGGAGCCCCCGTGGTGCGGCCCTCGAAGACGCCCGAGAGGATCTCAACCGTATCGGACTCGCGTCGCTGGGTGGTGTGACGTGACTGGCCCGGCTTGCGGCGATCCAGGTCATGCTGCAGGTCCGCCGCTTCAAGCGCGAGCCCGGGCGGACAGCCGTCGACGACACCGCCGATGGCCTGACCGTGACTCTCGCCGAAGCTAGTGAAAACGAAGACCCGCCCGAAGCTGTTGCCGGACATGATTCAGTACGCCAGCGGGGCAATCGTGTCGGCGGGGTTGAGCCAAGCATTGCCGCGCGCGAGGATCTCGCGCGTCAGCGTGCTGGTGGCTTGGTGCAGACGTACGCCGTTGAGGATGTAGTCGTAACGTGAGCTCAAGTAATCGAACTCGGCCTGGAACAACAAACGTTGCGCATTCAGGACATCGACCTGGGTGCGGGTGCCGACCTCTTGGCCTGCCTCGGTGGATTCGAGCGATGACCTCGCCGAGACGACTGCGGCTTGACGTGCCTTCACGTCCTCGATGCTCGAAATGACGCCGCGAAAGGCGTCCTTGACCTGTTGGTCGACCTGCCGCCGTGTCGCATCGAGCTGATCCTGCGAGGCGCGAAAGTTGAACCCGGCCTGGCGCGTCCGCGAGGCGACCGCGCCGCCCTGATAGATGGGCACGTTGAGCGTGAGTCCGACGAACCCGGTGTCCGAATCCGTGTTGAATTCGGCCCCCGAGCGGGCAACGTCGTAGCCGGCCTGCAGGTTCACCGACGGGTAATAGCCCGACTGCTCGATCTGGATCCCCTTCTTGGCCGCACTCACCGCCTCGCTGGCGGCGATGATGCCGTAGTTGGAGCGCCCGGCGGTTTCGGCCCAGATCTCGATGTTGTTGGGCTCGGGCGGGGTCAGCGGCAGCGTGTCGCCGAGTCGCGCGAGCGGCACCTGGATCGGACCGACGATGGTCAGGAGCGCCTGCCAGGCGTTGTCGAGATCGTTCTTCGCCGTGATCAGGTTGGCGCGCGAGCGGTCGTATGCGGCCTGGCTGTCGTTCACATCCGTGATGGCGACCAAGCCGACCTCGAAGCGTTGCCGGGATTGCTCGAGCTGACGCTCGTCGGCGCGCACCAGCGCTTCCTGCACGGTCACCGCATCGGCGGCGCGCAAGACCCCGAAATAGCGATCCGCCGTATCGACCATCAAGGTGATCTGGGCGTCGCGGTATTGGGCCTCGGCCTGCGCGATGATGTTGTCGGTCTGCTTCAGGGTCATCCAGTTGGCCCTGTTGTAGACCGTTTGACTGACGACGGCCTGGGCACCCTGGGTGCTGAAGCTATCGTTTCTGCTGAAACTCGTCCCGAAACTGCTGGTTCCGCTCGCATCGACGTTTTGATAGTCCGCCGTGCCCACGACGCTCAGATTCGGCAAGAGAAGGGATCGGGCCTGAGGCTTGACCTCGCGCGTTGCGAACAGCTCCTGCTCGGCTTGACGGATCTGGGGGTCGCTCTGAACCGCCAGGTCGTAGATCTGCAGGAGATCCTCGGCTTGGCTCGCCGATGCCAGACCGCAAAGCAATGCGGCGATCAGGGTCGAAAGGCGTGTTCGCATGTTGAATTCCTTGGTCGGGCTCGCGGGGTCAGGTGATACCCTGAAGGCTATCAGTATAGGGGACAACAGGGCCGGCTCTCAATCCGACGCCCCTCGAACAACCCGACTCGGCTGTCGCTCCATTGGTCTCGGGCGGATGTCGAATCGGCTGGATCACCGGAGATATCGTAGGCAATGGGCTTGATCACACGCAGCACCTTCAGGCCGGCCTGGTGGCTTCCCGGAGCACACCTGCAGACGCTTTGGCCGAGTCTGTCGCGACCTCGTCCGCGACCCGATCTCGCGCGCCGACGCATCGAGCTGACCGACGGGGACTTCATCGATCTGGCGATCGGCCATGGCGCAGGGCCGCGGGTCCTGGTGATTCATGGCCTAGAGGGCGGGCTCGAATCGCACTATGCGGCGACCCTGGTCGCCCGCCTGGAGCACGAGGGCTATCAACCGATCTTCATGTTCCTGCGCGGCTGCTCCGAGGAGGCGAACCGGCTCGACCGTGCCTATCACTCGGGCGCCACCGAAGACCTCGCGGAGGTGCTGGCCGTCCTTGCAGGCGATCCCCAAGGTCCGCCCGCCGCCGCGATCGGTTTCTCGCTCGGCGCGAACCTGCTGCTGAAATACCTCGGCGAGACGGAGCAGCCCGCCGTCGGATCGGCCATCGCGGTGTCGGTCCCCTTCGTGCTGCGCGATGCCATGCTCAGGCTGGATATCGGATTCTCCAAGATCTATCGGCGCTATCTGCTTGGAAAGCTTAAGGTCAGCCTGCGGCGAAAGTTCGCGGGGCGACGCTTCCCGCTCGACGTCGATCTCGATGCGATCCGGGACTTCAACGCCTTCGACGACCGGGTCACGTCCCCGTTGAACGGGTTCGAGGGCGTCTTCGATTACTACAGCCGCGCGAGCTGCCGGCAGTATCTGCCGTCCATCCAAACGCCGACACTCATCATCCAGGCCGTCGATGATCCCTTCATGTTTCCGACCACGATTCCTTGGGCGCATGAACTCGGCCCCGGGATCACCTTGGAGCTCGCCGATCACGGGGGTCATGTCGGCTTCATCGACGGCCCCTGGCCGTGGCGTGCGCATTATTGGCTCGAAGACCGGATCATCCGAGGTCTGAGCGAGACAGGTCCGCCGCGCCGGGTCAAGGGTTAAGCCGGGGTCCGCCCGGTCAGTCTCCGCAGAACGTCCAGACCGGCATCCTTGTCCGAGCAGCGCAGGATGGCGGACCGATCAGCCGTGCGGGTGTCGAGATCGACCCGGACGCCTTGCTCCGCCGCAGCCTTGCGCTGCGCCTCGTCGATCGCGACCTCGCCGAAGACGGAGATCACGAAGCCGCCCGGGATCGGCGGCGGCGGCGCGAGATCGACCCCGTCGACCAGCGCGACCCACGCCGGGATGAAGTCAGGACCGTAAAAGTCGAAGAACCCGTTCGAGCCCCGCAGATGCACCTCGATCGGTCGTCCGCCGATCATCTCCAGGTTGCACAGACCGCTGTAACCCCTTAAATGGCAGGCGACCCATTCCGCAATCAACGGCTCCAAGTCCGGAAGAGCAGCACCGACCTCCCAGTAGATCGGGCGCTCTCGGTCCTTCTCCTCCGAGCCGCGCGTATGGGCAAACCAGACCGCCTGCCCGTCCTGCACCAGGCAATCGCTGCTGGTGTGCGGCCCTTCGAGCCGCTCGCTCCAGAAGCTACCCGGCTCGTTCGGCACGGCATCCGCCGGCACCGCACGCGCTCGGACGGCCATACCGGCAAGGTTGACGATCGGTTTCACGAAGACCTGCGCATCCGGGCCGATCCCGCAGTCGCGTGGGTCGACACCGCAGGGCGCCGCGCGCAGACCCGCGTCGAGCGCGAGCGAGAGCTTGTCGTAGACCTGTCGATGCGCCGGGTTCAAACGCCAGGCGGCGGCGTCATTCACCCCGACATCGCGTCGGGGCGATGGCTGAAACAGATGCTCACGTTCGGGTAAGACGCCGATGAAGGGCACGATTCGGGGGCCTCGGGTTCGGGGTTCGGGGTTCGGGGTTCGGGGTTCGGTTTAGCCTCCTGCCTCCTGGCTCCTGCCCCTCCAGCCGGGATGGTGCTGGGCTGGGGGCGTGAGCCTTCGAGGTCTTTTCGATCTCGAAGGGCTGATGGCTGATAGCTGATAGCTGATAGCTGATAGCTGATAGCTGGTCGCAGGAGGCTGGAGGCAGGCGGCTGGAGGCTCTAAACCACCCGCTCCACCTGACACAACAGCGACTTGAACGGCGGAAACCCGCTGATGGGATCCAGATGCCGATCGTCGGTCAGCTCGTTGATATTGGCGTCGTTGCGACCGTGGGTGCAGTGCACGACACCCGGCTTGATCCGATCGGTCACCTTGGCGACGAAGCGCACCGCACCGCGCGGCGAGCTGATCATGACGGGATCGCCGTTCTCGATGCCGCGCGACGCGGCATCGTCCGGGTGGATCTCGGCCAGCGGGTGCGGGATCGCGCGGCGCATCCGATCGATATAGTTGTGCTGCGAATGGGTGTCGAACTTGGTGCGCGCCCCGCTGGTTAAGACGAGTGGATAGTCGACCGCCAGCGCGGGTGTGGAGATCGGGCTCTCGGCCGGCTCGCGATAGATCGGCAGACCGTCGTGACCGGCCTCGCGCAGCTCGATCGAGTCGAACTCGACCTTGCCGGACCGCGTCCGGAAACCGCGCAGCCGGTAGAGCCGATCGGCGTCCATGAACCCGTGCTCGACCAGATCCTCGATCGCCTCGGCATAGACGACTACGCCGTCCGGATTGTCGTAGACCTCCCGGCGGATCTCTTCCGGGATACCCTCCGCCGCCTCGGCCCAGGAGGCCGCGAGATCGCCGTTCCAGAACTGCTCGGCCATGCCCAGACGCACACCGAGCTGCAGAAAGATTTCGCCGTCCGGCCGGGCCTCGCCCTTGGGTGCGACGACCGGCCGGCGATAGCGGAGCTCGCCCTGATAGGCGCAGCCGGGATAGGCGATCAGCGCGGGACGCTCCAGACTGGTCGCCGCGGGCAGCACGAAGTCGGCCATCCGCGTCGCCGGGTTGTGGAAGAAGTCAGTGGCGACGAAGAAGTCAAGCGCGCCGAGCGCCTGCTCCATCCGCTTGGAATTGGGCCACATAGCCGTGTTGATGCCCATCGCCAGCAGGGCGCGGATGCGTTGCGGGCGCCCGTCCAGGATGCAGTCGGGCAGCAGCATGCTCTGGGCCGCCGGCCAATAGCGGGTCCAGACCGGATAGACCTCGTCGCCGACGCGCGGCGGAAGATGGGTGCGGCAGTAGTCGAACAACTCGATCGGCTTGGGCGTGGCTTTGTCGTTGAAGAAACGGTTGCCGCCCTCGCGATCCAGGTTGCCTGTTACCGCCGAGAGCAGGATCACGGCCCGATGGTTCTGGAAGCCGTTGCTGTGCTGTACCGTCGCGGTCGGGGAAAGCGTGATCTGCGCCGGCGGGGTGGTCGCGAACAGCTCCGCAGCAGTACGCAGATCCTGTTCCGCGATCCCGCAGATCTCGGCGACACGCGCGGGCGTAAAATCACGGACATAGTCTCGGAAGCCTTCGACGCCGTTGGCCCATTCGTCCAGGAAGGCCTGATCCTGCCAGCCGTTCTCGAAGATCAGATGATGAAAGCCCAAGGCGAGTGCGCCGTCTGTCCCGGGTCGAATTGCCAGATGGATATCGGCCTCCTCGGCGAGCGGCGTGCGTCGCGGATCCACCACGATGAGGGTCTTGCCCGGCCGGCGCAGCACGAGCGGGTGCGTATCGAAAGGCGGGATCGAGCCGCGCGGATTGGTCGACCAGATGAGATGACAGCGCGTCTTCGGCGAGACCACCGTGGACGTGGTCTTGATCTTGTAGCCGAAGGTCACCTTCTCGGCCACCATGGTCGCGGAGAAGCAGCAGCCGCTCTCGGTCAGGTAGTTGGGCGAGCCGAAGGCATGCGCCAGACGTTGTAGCTGGGGCCTCGCCTCCTTGGTGTAGCCGGCGAAGAAGCCCACGGCCGGTGCGCCGTGCTCGGCCTTCGCGGCGCTCAGGCGCTCGGCGATGGTGTCGAGCCCCTCGTCCCAGGAGACCCGCTCGAACTCGCCGCTCCCGCGGGGCCCGACGCGTTTGAGCGGATAGAGGATGCGGTCGGGATGATTGCGCCGGTCCAGCTGCACATAGCAGCGCGGACAATCAGGGCCTTGGACGCGGATTGGCTCGCCGTCGTCGTCGAGCTCGACCTGAATCCCGCAGTTGGCATCACACTCGTAACAGGTACTGGTTTTCCACGACATACGACGAGAATCCTGAGGCTCCCTTTAGCGATGCACTGGAATTCGAGCCGATAGGCACGAATTCAAGCGGCTCATGCACAGTCGACGGGAATCAACCGATGCTGCGATTCGAAGAGGTCTTCAAGGACTATGGCGGGACACCGGCGTTGGCGGGAGTCGATCTGGATGTCCCGGAGGCGCAGACCACGGTCCTGATCGGCCCGAGCGGTTGCGGCAAATCCACGTTGCTGCGCCTCGCCGCCGGGCTGATTCGGCCCGATCGCGGCCAGGTGTGGTTCGAGGGCGCTCGGCTGGACACCGGGAACCTGCGCCCTGCCCGGCTGCGCATGGGCTACATGATCCAGGACGGCGGTCTCTTCCCGCATCTGAGCGTGCGCGACAACGTGACCCTGATGGCGCGCCGGCTGGATTGGGCGCGCGAGCGTCGCGAGGAGCGTCTCGCTGCGCTTGCGGACCTGGTGCAACTCCCCAGCGCGATGCTGGCGCGCTATCCGATCGAACTCTCGGGCGGTCAGCGTCAGCGTGTCGCCCTGATTCGCGCACTCATGCTCGACCCCGATCTGCTGCTGCTCGACGAGCCGCTCGGCGCGCTTGACCCCATGATCCGCTTCGAGCTCCAACGCGAGCTCAAGGCGATCTTCGGCCGACTCGGCAAGACGGTGCTGATGGTGACGCATGACCTGGCCGAGGCGGTCTTCTTCGGGCATCGGATCGTCCTGCTGCGTGCCGGTCGCATCGTCCAGCAGGCCGAGCCGCAGGTGATCCTCGACAGTCCTTCCGAGCCCTTCGTCGCGCAGTTCGTGGCGGCGCAGCGCGAGCCGCAGCGGGTTTTGCTGGGAGCGGGAGGATGAGGCGCGGCATGTTGCGAACGGCCTCCAGCCGCCGGCTTCCGGCCACCGGCCTTGCGCTTGCGACGCTCGTCGCCTTGCTGCTCGCGGTCGGACCCGTCGCCGGGTCGGCCGAGCCCTCCGCGGAGGATTCGACACCCCGTCCGGTCGTCATCGGCTCGAAGAAGTTCACCGAGTCGGTCATCCTGGGCGAGACGCTGCGCCTGCTCGCGCTCGACGCGGGTCATCCGGCGCGTCATCGCGCCGAGCTGGGTGGGACACGCATCCTCTGGGGTGCGCTGCTGAGCGGCGAGATCGACGTCTATCCGGAATACAGCGGCACGCTGGTGCGCGAGATCCTCTCCGGCGAGGACGTGTCCTCGCCCGAATTGCTGGAGGCGGCGCTCGCAGCCCGCGGAGTCCGATCATCGGCCTCGCTCGGCTTCGAGAACACCTACGCGATCGCCGTACCTGAGCCCTTGGCGGAGCAGCGCGGCCTGCAACGCATCTCCGACCTGCGCGAGCATCCGGATCTGCGGCTAGGCTTCAGCAGCGAGTTTCTAGAGCGCGCCGACGGCTGGCCGGGCTTGAGACAGCGCTATCGGCTCCCGCAGGCCCGCGTGCAGGGCCTGGATCACGATCTGGTCTATCGCGGCATCGCCGCCGGGCATCTCGACGTGACGGTGGTCTACACCACGGATGCCGAGATCGCCCGCTACGGGCTGCGCATGCTCGAGGACGATCTCGGCTATTTCGAGGACTACCAAGCGATCCTGCTCTACCGGGCGGAGCTGGCCGAGGAGGCGCCGGACGCCCTGGCCGCCTTTCGCCGTCTCGAGGGCGCGATCGACGCGCCGACCATGGCGGGCATGAACGGTGCGGTGAAGCTGGAGGGCGATTCGGAGCAGGCGGTCGCCGCGCGCCTCTTGTCGGAGGGACTCGGGCTTGCGGTGGCGATCTCCGGCCAAGGCTTTTGGAGCCAACTGGGTCAGCGCACCCTCGAGCATCTGGGACTGGTCGGGGTCTCGCTCGGCGCGGCCGTCCTCTTCGCCGTGCCGCTCGGCGTGCTGGCTGCACAGCAGGCGCGCCTCGGTCATCTGATCCTCGGCATCACCGGGATGATCCAGACCATCCCCTCGCTCGCGCTCTTCGTCTTTCTCATCCCCTGGCTCGGGATCGGCTGGCTGCCGACGGTGGTCGCACTCTTTCTCTACAGTCTGCTCCCGATCGTGCGCAACACCCACGCCGGGCTGATGGACATCCCGGTGCCGATCCGCGAATCGGCAGACGTCATCGGGTTGACCCGCGGCGCACGCCTGCGCTTGATCGAGCTGCCGCTGGCGGCCAATACCATCCTGGCCGGGATCAAGACCTCGGCCGTGCTCAATGTCGGCACCGCCACGGTCGCGGCACTCATCGGCGCCGGCGGTTACGGACAGCCGATCCTCACCGGGATTCGCCTGGACGACACCGCACTCATCATGCAGGGCGCCGTCCCGGCCGCACTCCTCGCACTCGGGCTCCAAGGGCTCTTCGAGTTCGCCGAGCGTTGGGTGGTGCCGCGCGGCCTGCGGTTGAAACCGACGGACGGGGTCAAGGCGGACGCGGATCCCGATCCCGAAAGACCCCGGCCTTAAGCGTGCCCAGTGTCCTTGCCGCGGCTCGGGCAGGCGACTAACCTTCGAATCGACAGCGGCTCGAGCACCCCATGCGATCTCACCGAGAGCAACCACAGCCATGATGCCCGCCAACCACCCGTCGGCCGCCTGCGACACCGACCATGTCGATCAGCGTGTCTTCCTGCGCGACGTCGGCTGGGACGACTACGAGGCCATCCTCTCCGCCCGTGGGGACGACGGCGGGGTGCGCATAACCTATTTCAACGGCGAGCTGGAGCTGATGACGCCTTCCGTCGATCACGAATCACTCAAGAAGCGGCTTGCCCGTCTGCTCGAGACCTATGCAGAGGTTAGGAACATCGAGCTCGAAGGCTACGGCTCCTGGACCCTGAAGGAAAAGGCGAAGCGGCTCGGTGCCGAAGCCGACGAGTGTTATCTGGTGGGCCCGGTCCGTCGGACGCCGAAGGTCCTGGATATTGCGATCGAGGTGATCTGGACCAGCGGCGGTATGAACAAGCTCGCGGTCTATCGCGGACTCGGCGTACCCGAGGTCTGGTTCTGGGAGGACGGCACCCTGCGCTTCTTCTTCCTGCAGGACGAGACCTATCTCTCATCGACCTGCAGCCGCGCGCTGCCTGAGTTGGATCCCGCGCTCATCGTGCGCTGCATGGGCGAGCCCACCCAGACACGCGCGATCCGGGCGTTGCGCGCCACGCTCCTCGGTACCCCGGCGGCACCGGATTCCGGCCGATGAGCCGATTCCAGACCCCGGACGACGTCGAAGCCGCCTTCTATGCCGCCTTCCAGACCCTCGACATCGCCTTGATGGGAGCGGTCTGGGCGGAGGAGCCAAGCCCGGTCTGTGTCCACCCCGGCGGCGATCTCCTGCAGGGTCGCGGCGAGGTCCTCAGCAGTTGGCGCGAGGTCATGACCGGGGCCGAGCGCCCCGAGCTGCACTTCCGCGTGATCCAACGCACGGCGACCGACGGCCTTGCCGTGCATCTGGTCGAGGAGCTGATTCGCCCGAGCCGCTCGCGCGAGGAACCCAACCGAATCCTGGCGACGAACGTCTACCGTCACACGGCAGAGGGCTGGCGAATGACCGCCCATCACGCCTCCTTGCCGCTCATGCGCAAGCGACCCGCTACGGCGACGTCCGAGACCCCGAAGCCGCGGATGCACTGAATCCGTCGGACCCGGCTCCGCCGGTCGCCTCCCGGTTGTGCGAGTCCGCCGACGGTTGGTTGTCCCTCCTCGCATGGGTCGGCGCAACCTACAGCCTTCGCAATGCCCGGAAAACCAGTAGCGCCTGTAGGGGCGAATTTATTCGCCCCTGATATGCCTGCTAGATCCTCTCCCGGAATTCACCTTGGGGGCCTTTGAGCCGGCTTCGCCCGGAAACCCATGACCAAGCGACGACGCCCAGGTAGAGCGCCGCGGCAAGCGGCATGAGCGCCCAGGTCGGAACCCCCAAGACCCAGAGCGTCGCCCCGCTGATCAAACACCAAGCGAGCGGGATGATCGACAGCAGCCAGCGCAGCGGATGGCGCACGAGCAGTAGAAAGCCCAGTGTTGCGACGACTGTCGGATCCGGTGCGCTGCCGAAAACCTCAAGACCGTACCAAGGGCGGCCGGACAAAAGCCCGAGCAGGGGTTGCAGCGCCAAGGCGAAGAGGAGAATCCAGAGCCCCGGACCGGGATCCCGATCCGTAGCTTCCGAGCCCACGATCGGACCCCGCCCGAGCACGACCGCCATGAGGACGCCCTGCAACACGAAGCCGATCCCGAAATAGACCCCTGGCCAGCTCAGAGGCGCGTACCAGTGGATCTGAAAAACCCAGCCGACCCAAATCCAGCAGGCCGCGGTCAGTAGAAACGGTGCCCGCAGCACCCATCCCTCTGCCCGACGCGCCGTGACCAAGGCCGTGAGACCCATCGCCAGCCCGATGATCGGCACCGGCCAGACCCCGATGTTGTAGCGCTCGAACAGCCTGAAATAGGTCTCGCGCGAAAACGGAATCAGGTCGACGAGGGAATAGCTCAAGAGGTCCATCAGAGCGCCGCGACGTCTGCGGCCATGCGGCGTCGCAGCGCCGCATCCGGCAGGGCACCGCGCGCCGCGGCCATGTTCTCCTCCATGTGGTCCACCCGGCTGGTTGCCGGGATGACACAGGTCGCCGCCGGGTGCGAGACGATGAACTTCAGCAGGACCTGCGACCAGTCGGTGCAGTCGATCTCGCGCGCCCAACCCGGCAAGGGGTGACGCTTGACACGATCGACCAGGGCGCCGCCCTGAAAAGGCCGATTGGCGATCACCGCGATCCCCCGCTCAGCAGCCAACGGAAGCAGGCGGGCCTCGGCCTCGCGATCCGCGATGTTGTAGGTCAACTGCACGAAATCGATCGGCTGCGTCTGCATGATCTGCGCAAGCTCGGCGTGACGGCGCCCGTGCGAGGTGGTGATGCCGATATAGCGCACCTTGCCGTCGGCCTTCATCGCCGATAGGGTCTCCAGATGGCCTCTCCAGTTCAGCAGGTTATGAACCTGCAGAAGATCCAGCCGCGGCAGACCCCAGAGCCGCTCGGACGTGGCGATCTGCTCGATACCCTCCGCGGTCGAGGAGGTCCAGACCTTGGTCGCCGAGAACAATCCCGCGGGGCGATCCAGTCGCGCCAAGCAGCCGCCGACGACCGCCTCGGCCGTGCCGTACATGGGCGAGGAGTCGATCATGCCGCCGCCTGTAGCGAAGAAGGCACGCAGGACATCGGTGCGCGCATCCCGCGCCACCGGGTCGTCGCCGACGTTGAAGGTAATCCAGGTCCCCATGCCGATGACCGGCAAGGGCTCGCCGGTCGAGGGGATGGGCTTGGTGAGGGGCTGCCCGTCCGACGCCCGCGCCTGACCCGGGAGCTTCAGGAAGGACAGAGGCGCGACTGCGAGGGCCGCGAGAAAGGCACGCCGACTCGATACGCAAGATCGATCCATAGATAGCCTCCAGAAACCGTCCGCCGAGCGGACTCGAGCATTCCGGAGTTTGACCATGATCGCGGGGATGGTTGCACAGAGTCGACGAGGTGCCGGCCTTGGAATGCGCACCTTGGGGCGCGCAAGTACACTACATGACGGCAAACCCGCGCATCGGAAAGGCGGATACTCGCGGAGCGAGGCTCGATCGCATCACCCCGAGAGGGAACCGGCTTTCGGGTCCTTCATGCCCTTCATGGTTCGCATCAAAAAGGCATCGGCATGACCAAAACCGAACTGCTCGAATTGATCAAAAACGGCGAGAACTCCGGCGTGGAGTTCAAACGCGACGACGTGCGCCCGGAGCAGCTCGCCAAGGAGATCGTGGCGCTGGCCAACTTTCAGGGCGGCGTGATCCTCCTCGGGGTGGAGGACGACGGGGCCATCACCGGCATCCAGCGTGAGCATCTCGAGGAATGGGTGATGGAAACGGTCTTCGGGCGCTACGTGCATCCGATGATCCTACCGTTCTTCGAGACCGTGCGGCTGGATGACGGACACCGGGTGGCCGTCATCTCGCTCACGCAGGGGACGGCCAAGCCCTACGTGGTGCGCGACAAGGACCGGGAGGAGATTTACGTCCGCGCCGGGAGCACGTCGCGCAAGGCATCGCGCGAGCAACAGGCGCGGCTCTTCGCACTCGGGGGCATGCTTCACGCGGAGCTGCTGCCGGTGTCCGGCACCGGGCTTCAAGACCTCGACCTGGAGCGACTGCACGACTACCTGGCCCAAGTGCTCAATGATCCCGAGGTGCCGGCAGATCCGGCCAGCTGGACGAAACGCCTCGTGGGATTGGGGTTCATGACGGAGCGACCGGGCGGCGAGCCGGTGTGCACCATCGCCGGCACCCTGCTCTTCGGGCGTCGGCCACGCTGGGCGCTCCGTCAGGCCGGGGTGCGCTGGATGGCCTTTCCCGGCGACACGATGGGCTATGTCGCAAGCGACGATCACATCCTGGACGAGCCCCTGGTGGGGCTCTGGCGCACGCGCGACGGCAGCCGTGTCTTGGAACGCGGAGGACTCCTGGAGTCCCTCATGGATCGGATGCGACCCTTCGTTTCGGCGGAATCCGCCGAGCTTGCGGACGGGGTGCGCCGAGAGCGGCGCTGGCACTATCCACAGGCAGCAATGCGCGAGGCACTGGTAAACGCCCTCGCCCATCGCGACTGGACGCGCATCGAGGATGTGGAGGTCGTGTCCTATGCGGATCGGTTGGAGGTCCGCAGCCCCGGCGCCCTGCAGAACTCCATGACCGTGGAGAAGATGCTCGCCGGTCAGCGCTCGCCCCGCAACCCACTGCTCGTCGACGTGCTGCGCGACTACGGCTACGTGGACGCGCGCGGCATGGGGGTGCTGAGCAAGATCGTTCCCCTCTTGCGGCAACACAACGGGGTGGATCCGGAATTCGCGGCGACCGAGGACTATCTCCTGGTGCGGTTCTGGCGGAATGCCGAAGCCGGAGCGAAGGCATCGGGAGCTGATAAACAAGCGGTAGCCGCGGACTGACGCCGTTCTACCCCACGGCACCTAAGACCGCTTGAAGGACAACACAAGCGTCAAGGGGTTTGTCGGCGACGGGACGAATCCGTAACGGACGTAAAAGGCCGCGGCCGCAAGTGATAGGGCATGCACCAGGAGTCCGCGAATGCCAAGGATCATGCTCGCGGCCCGGGTGCGCTCGACGGCATCGCGGAGCAACGCGACACCGAGGCCCCGTCCCTGCCAGGTCCGATCGACGGCCAACCGACCCAAGATCGCCATAGGAATGGGGTCAGGCATATTGCGCCGGATGGACGCGGG
Organism: Thiocapsa sp.; assembly: GCF_035467215.1. Lineage (GTDB taxonomy): Bacteria > Pseudomonadota > Gammaproteobacteria > Chromatiales > Chromatiaceae > Thiocapsa. The sequence continues at coordinate 40,762 of NZ_DATITZ010000225.1, forward strand.
CGCCTCGCGCAGCGCCAGCGCGCCCGAGGCCAAGCAGTAATACCCGACCACTGCCCCCGCAGCTGAAACGACGTAGGTGCGCGATGCGCCGCTGACCTGATTGTTCCGGGCGCGGCGGATCAACCACTCGTCGAGCGGCTGGACACCGGAGGAAAAACTATCGACTCGATGAGTTTCGGAAAGCGGCGCGGGGGCTTCGAGGGTCACGCCTTCCATGGGCTCGGGGCGGCCATCAGACGCTCGTAACCCGCTCCTCCCGGGGGATGGTCCAGCACAGCCAGGAAGTAGTCGTACGTCTCCCGATCGACCCTCACGAGCGTCTGGTCGAGCAGCGTCTCCTCCGCGGCCCGCCGGGCGGCGTCGATCATGAAATCGGAGCGCGTCCGACCCTGGATCCTGGCGGCCTGATCGATCAGGTCTCGAATCTCTTCCCGAACCCGAAGGTTTACGGCTCGGGTGGTTGGTTCTGGGTTGGCGGTGGACGGTGAAGCGGGCATGGCGCACCTTGGCTTTAGGATTGGAATGCAGGGTCGACACACATCGTATATCGGGCACCCAAGATGTCAATCGTGTCGGGCTGTTGGCCCGCCCTGGTCCATCAACCTAGATCCGTCAGTTGATCGCTTCGTGCCGCATGCAAGGATTTGACGTCGTTGACGATCTTTCTCATCTGACGCCTCACCCGCCGGGTGATGGCCGCTACGGCCGGATCTAGGATCAACGGTCTGCGGCCTGCCTTCGCAGCTATTCGGGATCGTGGCCTCCGAAGGCCATAACCACTATCCGATCGCCGAAAATTTTGGGCACCGTTTCGCCACGCAAACAAAAGCCGGCTCAAGGCCGGCTTCTATTGTCTTGAGAAATTTGGAGCGGGAAACGAGATTCGAACTCGCGACCCCAACCTTGGCAAGGTTGTGCTCTACCACTGAGCTATTCCCGCTTTGGAGCCGCGTATTTTAATGCCTTTCGCGATGCTGTCAACCCCTCGATTGCATCCGATCTCGCGGCGCGCAGGGGCGGTGTGGACAAGGCACACCTGACGGCTTCGCGCCATCGCTCGAGGCCGGACTCAACCACGCCCCTCGACATCGACCTGACCCGACAGGCTCGGCCAAGCGGCGCGCAGATAGAGCACCATCGACCAGAGTGTCAGGACGGCGGCGACGTAGAGAAGAACGACACCCAACCCGTAGACCCAGGGTCCGAAGACGGTGTCGCGCAGGATCAGGAGCACGATCGAGATCATCTGTGCCGTGGTCTTGATCTTGCCGGTCATGGAGACGGCGACCTTGGCGCGCGCACCGATCTCGGCCATCCACTCGCGCAGTGCGGAGACCGTGATCTCGCGTCCGATGATGACCATCGCGGGGAGCGCCAAGAGGGTGCGGGGGTCGTACTGAACGAGCAGGACGAGCGCGACCGCGACCATCAGCTTGTCGGCGACCGGATCGAGGAAGGCGCCGAGCGGCGAGGTCTGCTCCCAGAGACGCGCAAGATAGCCGTCGAGCCAATCGGTCAGAGCGGCCGCACCGAAGACCGCAGCGGCGACGTAGGGCGCCCAAGGTGCCTCGATATAGAAGACGACGACGAACACCGGAATCAAGACAATCCGGAGCATCGTCAGCAGGTTGGGGATATTCCACATACGTCAGGGCCCCGCGGCCTCCTCGTGAAAGGCATCGTAGATCTGTTGGGCCAACTGCCGGCCGATGCCGTCGACGCAGGCAATGTCCTCGACCCCTGCGCGGGCCAGGCCGCGGATGCCGCCGAACTGCTTCAAAAGACGTTGGCGGCGCCGCGGTCCGATCCCGGCGAGCCCTTCCAGCGTGGAGGTGGTGCGTGCCTTGGCACGACGCTGGCGATGACCGGTGATCGCGAACCGATGGGCCTCGTCGCGGATCTGCTCGATCAGATGCATGGCGGGGGAATCGCTCGCCAGTATAAGCGGCGACTCGACGTCCAACAACCAAAGCAGCTCGGTGCCCGGGCGACGATCGGGCCCCTTCGAAATCCCCACCACCTGCAGGCCGGCGAGACCGAGCTCTTGGAGCGCATCGCCGACCGCGCGGATCTGTCCGCGTCCGCCGTCGATGAAGAGGATATCGGGGATCGGATACTCGCCCTGCTTCACCCGGGTATAGCGCCTGGTCAGGGCCTGATGGAGCGCCGCATAGTCGTCGCCGGGAGTGATGCCTTCGATGTTGAAGCGGCGGTAATCCGACTTGCGCGGCCCCTCGCCGTCGAAGACCACGCAGGAGGCGACGGTGCGCTCGCCTTGGGTGTGACTGATGTCGAAGCATTCCATGCGCTGGGGCCGCTCGGAGAGATCCAGGACATCGCGCAGTGCCTCGATGCGGCGGCCGTAACCGGCCTGGCTGCCGAGCCTGGACTTGAGCGCGACCTCGGCATTGCCGCGGGCCATCTCGAGCCAGCGGGCACGCTCGGCGCGCACACGCCATTTGATGTGCACGCGCCGCTCGGCGCGTTGCGAGAGCGCCGTCTCCAAGAGCGCGCGCTCCTCCGGCTCGACGCTGACGACCAGCTCGGGCGGGATCTGCTTGTCGGCGTAGAACTGGGCCAGGAAGCCGGCCAGGAGGGTCGCGTCGTCCGTGTCGTCGGGGGTCTTCGGAAAGAATGCCTTGTTGCCGAGGTTGCGCCCGGCGCGGATGAAGAAGACCTGCACGCAGCTCGTCCCGCCCTCTTGGGCGCAGGCGATGATGTCGAGGTCTCCACCCTCCCCGCTCACGTATTGGCGCTGCTGGATCCGGCTCAGGGTCGCGATCTGATCGCGCAGGACGGCGGCGCGCTCGAATTCGAGCGCGGCGGCGGCCTGCTCCATGCCGCGACCGAGATCCGCGATCACATCTTCGGCACGCCCGTCGAGGAACTGGATGGTGTGGGCGACGTCCTCGGCGTACGCTTCCGGGCTGACGAGCCCGACACAGGGCCCGCTGCAGCGCTTGATCTGATATTGCAGACAGGGTCGCGAGCGGTTGTTGAAGAAGCTGTCTTCGCACTGGCGCACCGGGAAGAGCTTCTGCAGCAACTGGAGTGTCTCGCGCACCGCCCAAGCGCTCGGATAGGGGCCGAAGAGACGCCCTTTGGATTTGCGCGGCCCCCGATAGAAGGCCAGTCTCGGGAAGTCGTCCTGTGTGCTGAGATAGATGAAGGGATAGCTCTTGTCGTCGCGCAGCAGGACGTTGAAGCGCGGACGCAAGGACTTGATGAGGTTGCTCTCGAGCAGCAGCGCCTCGCCCTCGGTGCGGGTCACCGTCACCTCGATGTCGGCGATCTGGCTCACCATCAACTGAAGGCGACGTGTCAGGGCCCGGCTGAAATAGCTTGAGACCCGGCGTTTGAGGTTCTTCGCCTTGCCGACATAGAGCACGGTGGCTTCGGCATCGAGCATGCGATAGACGCCGGGGCTTTGGGGGATGCGTTCGAGGAGGGCTCGCGCGGGCGTGTCGAGCGCGGGCTGAGCGCCCTCAGCATCCGGGTTTGGAGCAGTGGTATCGTTCATGTGCGGATTAGAGCGCAATCGAGCGATGCCGATCCAGAGCGGACATCCCGGACCGCGGATACGTCGTTCGAGAGCCGACCGGCGCGTTCCCGGACCGGACCATGCGCTTGACCCACGTCAAGGCCAAGCCGTCGGGCCATCGCTAGGGTAAGGGACTGCGACCACGCGCCCCGAAATCCCGCGACCTCGTGCGACATCACCGCGGGACAACCCGCGTGAATCGGCTCGACCGCCTCCGACACCAACTCCCGACGCTCGGGAGCCGCCCCGCTCGGGCTCGCCCCGACCACCGACAAGGAAAACCACCCAGATGCGCGTCGACCCGCTCACCAAGACCAAGCGACCGCTCAGCGTCCTCGCGCTCGGCTTCCGGCCGTTCTTCCTGGCCGCGGGGATCGCCGCCATCCTATCCGTTTTGGTCTGGCTCGCGATGCTGACCGGGCATTTTCCGCAGCCCGGCTATCTCGCCGGGCCGGCCTGGCACGCCCATGAGATGCTCTTCGGTTATCTGGCGGCCGTCATCGCGGGGTTCCTGCTGACCGCCGTACGCAACTGGAGCGGCATGGACACGCCTACGGGCGCGGCACTCGCGGGGTTGGTCGCGCTTTGGCTTGCCGCGCGTCTGATGCCCTGGCTCGGACTTACGCCGCTGCTGGTCGCCATGACGGATGTCGCCTTCTTCCCGGTTCTGGCATTCGCACTGCGACGGCCGCTCTGGTTCGGCCCCAATCCGGTGAACCGCGTCTTCCTGCTGCTGTTCGCCGGCATGACCCTCGCGAGTGCGCTGGTGCATCTGGATGTGCTCGGCGTCCTGCCGGGCGGCGCGGCGCGGGGTCATCGTCTGATGCTGGACCTGGTCATCCTGACGATGCTTCTGGTCTCGGGTCGCGTCATGCCCTTCTTCATCGAGCGCGGGATCACCGGCGCCAAGCCGCGAAGCTTTCAGTTCGTCGAGCGCTTGACCTTCCTCCTCGCCGCAGCACTCCTGCTCGCGGACCTCGTCCAGCCCTACGGGTTTCAGGCGGGCGCCTTCGCGATCGCGTTGGGTCTGGTGCTTTTGGTGCGGATCGTCGGCTGGCACGATCGACGTCTCTTGACGACACCCATGCTGACCGTGCTCTATGTCGGCCTGCTTTGGCTTGCGCTTGGCCTGATCCTCGACGGCCTACCCGCCTTTACCGATCTGCCCGCGCGCGGCGCGCTGCACACACTGACCATCGGGGCGATCGGCGTGGTGACGCTGGGGATGATGTCGCGGGTCGCGGTCGGCCACACGGGTCGCGCGATGCAGGCCGCTCGCCTGACCATCGTCGCCTTCGTCCTGATCAACTTCGCCGCAGGCCTGCGCGGTCTCGCTCCACTGATCTACCCCGCCGGTTACCACACCTGGCTGATGAGCGCGGGGCTCTGCTGGATCCTCGCCTTCGGGCTCTTTCTCTGGGTTCATGCACCCATGCTGGTCGCGCCGCGACCGGACGGGCGACCCGGCTGACGCGTCATCGGGGCGCGATCACCGGCGCTTCTTGTCCGACTGCGCCCGAGCCTTCAGCTTCGGCGCCGGACGGAGCTTATCGAGGATGTGTCCGAGACTCAGGATTGGATGGGGCCAGAGCATGCGGGGGCCGGCATAGCGCATCACATCGCGCACCCGCTCGCGCATCAGGGCGCTGTAGCAGTGCACCTCGCAGAGATTGCAGGCCGGCTTTTCTTCCTGGAAGGGACAGGTGTCGAGACGCCGATGCGCATAATCGAGCAAGGATGTGCACTCGGCGCAGAGTCCCTTCTGGTCGGTGTGATGGTCTCGGCAGTAGATGGCCATCATGGCGGTGATGGTCTTCTTCTCGCGCGTAATGCGTCGGCCGAACGGCATGGGTCGTCCTCGGATGCGGATATGGAGTCCGGCCAGGCCCTCGACGATCAATCGTCGAGGATCGAGATGTAGGCGAAGATGTCGTTCAGCTCCTCGGCGGTGAAGGTCGCAAGCAGCTCCTCGGCATCCGGGTCGGACGGGTCATGCACACGCCGTTTGTCGATGTATTTGGCGACCTGCCGTTGCAGGTAGCCGGTGTACTGCCCGGCCAACATGGGTACGGCATCGCGCTCGCGGCCCTGCCCTTCGCGACCGTGGCAGGAGGCACACTCCTTGGCATAGATGCGCTCGCCGGCAACCGGATCGCCCGGTGCACGCGGAATCTGAACCATGCGTTTGGTGGCCATCAGCCGCTCGTAGGCGTTGAAGTCCGGCGCCGTCTCGTCGACCGGCGGGAGGCGACTCGGCAACTCGATTGCGGCGAGAAAGGCCGAGATATCGCGGATATCCGAGTCCGGCATCTGGCGATGCTCCGTGTGCTCCACCATGGCGAGGTTTTCGCGCTCGCGCGCGCGGAACAGGTCGAGCTGCCGCGAAATGAAGGCGGCGGGGAGACCCGCCAGTCGGGGGTATTCGCCGTCCTTGCCGCCTTGGCCATGTTCGCCGTGGCAGCCGGCACAGACCTCGTTGATCTCGGCGGCGTTGTCCAGGTCCGCATCGGCGAACGGATCCTCGGCCTCTTCGGCGAGCGCGAACGGCGCGGTCATCAGGCAGCCGAGGACGAGACCGACGTATCGGAGCAGATGCAACGCGGGTCGGCTCATATCCAGTTCTCCGGATAACGTCTGGTTGCCGGGATATTGTTGACGATCAGGGCGACGCCCAACAGGATCAGCGGCCCGAGCGTCGCCGGAATCAGCACGTAGTAATATCCCATCGCATGAATCTCCTCCGAGCCGATGACCGCGATCAACGCGGTTGCCCCGCCCGGCGGGTGCAGGGTTCGGCTCAGATGCATGAGCGCGATCGCGGTGGCCACGGCCACCGCCTGTGCAAGCCAGGGATCCGCGGACAGCAGCTTCCAGCTGGTCACGCCGACCAGCGCCGAGATGACGTGACCGCCGACCAGATTACGCGGTTGGGCCAATGGACTGCGCACTGCCCCGTAAAGCAGGACCGCGGACGCACCGAGCGAGCCGATCGTGAGCGCGAGGTCGGTCTCCGAGAAGAACGCCTGATTGATCAAACCCACTAGGCCGATCCCGAGAAAGGCGCCGATCCACGACCAGAAGACCTCTTGGTTGCTGACTCGCGGCGGACTTCCGCGGGTGGTCCCGCGCATCTTTCGGACGTAGGCCTTCAGGCTCAAAGCATGCCTCCAATCGGCTTGCGTACCGGGGATTTCGATACGACTGCGGAGCGGATCGGGCGCGTTCGACCCGTTCCACAACCGCGTGGAATCCTCGATCCCGATTTGAATCTCGCGACGCGGCAAGGGCCTTGACCCACATCAAGCCTAATCCTCGAAACCACGACCGCCTGATCTCGGCCCCGGGAGCCCTTCCAACCCGACCGAGATCCGATGCGAGATTCGCCAGCCGGGTCCGAGCCGGTACGAAGCCTCGCGCTCGAAGAGATACGAAGCCACCGGATTGACCTGTCTCAAGGCTATTTCTGCATGATCCACGCCTAATAGCCATGCCAGCGGCGACGAAGCCGATCATTCGGGGGTCATCAGGTGACAGAGAACCATCTTCATCTCTTTCAGGAACCGGACCACGCCAGCATCGACGAGATCCGGGAGCTTGAGCTTTCGGACGCCGACATCATCGACGCGATGCGGGAGATTCCCGGCTATATCGACATCACGACGACGGACTTCAGAACCATCTATCACCTCGCCCATGCCCATGCCGTGGAGCGCATGAACAGCCGTATGTGTGCGAGGAACCTCATGCGCTCTCCGATCCAACCGCTGAATCCGACGACACCGCTTTACCAAGCGGCCGGACTATTCGTGCGACAAGGCGTGAAGGCGCTGCCGGTGGTCGTGGGCGGCGGACTGGTCAGCGGGATCCTGACCGAGACGGATATTCTCAAGCGACTGGGTGCGGACAGTTTTTTGGAGCTGCTTCCGCGATTGCTCGAACAGTGCGATCGACTCGCCGAATGCTGTCACGAGACAGCGACAAGCACGATGATGACATCGCCGGCGGTAACCGTGACAGAACGCGCAGGTTTTTCGGAGATCATGTGTGCGTTCAGGAGCCACGGCGGGCGCAGCATGCCGGTCGTGGACGGCCGCGGTCGTCTGGTTGGGCTCCTGATGCGGAAGGATTTTCTTGCTGCCTGTCAGCTTGATCTGCAGTCGCTCGACGAAGAAACGCTCGACTGAGGGGTGCTTTCGGCAAGCATCAGGCCTTCGCCCACCGCCCCGGACCTTGCGCCTTCGCGGCTCGAATTGTCGAGCATCCCGTCATCAAAGCGGGACACCGTGCGGCGCGGCCACCATGAACATCAGCATCGGGATCGAGAGCTCCGCGTTGATCCGCGCAACCGATGCAACGGTCTTTTTTGCCTTGGCAAGGTCCGCCTCGCCCTGCGAGGGCGCGAGGCCCATCAGCTTCTTCTGATTCGGCCAGAGCACGAACCAGACATTGATCAAAAGGACCGCACCGAGCCACACCCCGATCCCCATGGGAAGCGCGTAGTCGAGATCTCCGCCCGTCAGACCCAACGTAAAGACATCAAGTAGACTGTCGTTCTGCACCAAGTACCAGGCCATGCGATTACCCATATCTTCGCCTGCCCCGACGCCCCTGTGCCTGAACACAGCGCGCCTGAGCTGTTGAAATGTCGTCCCATCACCACCGATGGGGCAAGTGTCGATGAACGAGGAACCGGTTGGCAAGCTGTGCGGGCGCGCGCTGAGTGCGGCGGATCTGGAGAGCATCCGCACCGCGGTGCGCGAGGCCGATCCGCCGCAGCGTGCGGAGATCGCGCGGCGGGTCTGCACGGCGTTGAACTGGGTGGATGTGCAGGGACGTCCGAAGCTGATGAGCTGTCGGGTCGGACTGTTGCGCCTGCACCGTGCGGGGTTGATCGCGCTGCCGGCGCCGCGTAACGGCAACGGCAATGGCCTAGCGCTGCAGCCGCGCTGTGAGGCGCTGCCCGAGGCGGTGAGGGTGCGCGGTTCGGTGCAGGCGCTCGCCGGTTTGCGTCTTAAAGCCGTCGCCACTGCGGCGGACTCGCGGTTGTGGAACGCCTTGATCGCACGCTGGCATTATTTGGGCTATAGGCCGTTGTCCGGCGCGCAGTTGCGCTATCTGATCCGCTGGGATGGCGGTGTCTTGGGTGCACTCGGCTGCGGCGCGACTTCCGCGCCGCCTTGGGGGTGTCCTGATGGACGGGCTCGCAGCGGAACTGGCCGGCATCGACTTGGGCGATCGGCGATAAGAATCGGCGCGCGCAGCGCCTGGTGGAGACCTCAAGATACAACGGAGCTGGACTACACCAAGAAAAAGGAC